>JAYTMI010000035.1:0-2718 GCA_043728625.1 Saprospiraceae bacterium
AATTATGTATTTCCTAATAAGGTTATATTACCTTATTTTAATCATCCCATTTTTAATAGAGGTAGAGAAATACTTGATAAAAAACAAGATTTTTTAGCAGATATCCTCACTTTTGAAGAAACCAATGAATGGTTTTATCATATGTTTAAGACGCCCTATTTTAATGATATACCTGAAAAATCTAAAAGCTATTTATTAAGCATTAAAGGAATGGCAAGGTCTGCAGTCAATACGAAAAATATTGCACTCACTATCTTTAACTATGATGCCTTACCTTATTCTCCCGAAGAAAACCTTATACTAAGACGTTTTGCGAATGCATTTGAGCAATCCTACACCCGTTTCCTCGATTTAGAAAAAGCAGAAGAACAAGCAAGGGAAGCGCAAATTGAAGCAGCTTTAGAGCGTGTGCGTAGCCGCACAATGGCGATGCAAAATAGTGAGGAACTTAGGGAAGCTGCCAATTTATTATCCAAAGAAGTGCGTGAATTGGGTATACCTATTTGGAGTTGTGGCTACAATATTATGGAAAAAGATGAAAAATCCTGTCTCGGATGGATGAGTACTGAAGGGTCACTTCAACCATCGTTTAGAATTCCTTTAAAAGTAAGTCCAACTTTTATTAAGTTTTATGAATCAAGGCAAAATGGCGTTGAACTCTTCGAAGAACAAATAGGCGGTGCAGATTTAGAAACACATTATAAGTATATGCTCACCTTAGATGGTTTTGCGGACATTTTAAAAGGTTTCATCAATTCTGGGCATCAATTGCCGAATGCCCAAGTGAATACAGTGGTGAATTTTACACAAGGAAATTTAATTTTTATTTCAGCCGAACCTATTCCTGAAGCGCATGACATTTTCAAACGGTTTGCTTATGTTTTTGAACAGACATTTACCCGTTTCCTTGATTTACAAAAAGCAGAAGCGCAAGCGAGAGAAGCCCAAATAGAAGTGGCGTTAGAAAAAATAAGAACCCGAACATTGGTGATGCAACAGTCCAATGAACTGATAGATATCATTACTTTGGTCAATGAAAAACTAAAAGAACTTGATGTTGTATCGGGTACGATTGCCTTTTGGTTTTTTGATAAAGAGAACAGGAGTTCCACTTTTTGGTTGGCTACCAGTATTCAAGAGCATGAAGCCTTAGTTGAATTGCCATATAATGAAAAATTAATGATGGAAGATACAGTTTTAAAAGACGCTTGGGAAGCACGACAAACAGGAGTGAGCTTTATCAATAAGTCATACAACAATGCACAAATACAAAAGTATTTTGATTATGTATTTGCCAATAATAGTTTAGCAGGCATATCACCTCCTGCACGAGAATTCATGATGCAAGCAGAAAAATGGATTGCCTGTTTATTTGTAGAAAACAACTCTACCTTATTTGCCGATAGTTGGAACGGGCAACCTTTTAGTGATGATAAGATAAGTATCTTGAAACGCACCGCCAAAGTATTCGAGCAGGCATATATTCGTTTCATTGATTTAAAAAAAGCAGAGGCTCAGGCAAAAGCAGCAAAAATTGAAGTGGCTTTGGAGCGTATCAGAAGCAGGGCGATGAATATGCGCTCTTCGGAAGAACTGAATGATTTAGTGGGATTTGTATTTGCTGAGTGTGCTAATCTTGATATGAGTCTGGATAGAAGCATTTTTATGATTTATGACGATAATAAAAAAGATTCAAGATGGTGGCTGGCAGGAATAGAAGCCCCAGATAAACCTGTGAATTGTCTTGTAAAATACCATGAGTATGCTCCAAGTTTGGCATATCTACAAGCATGGCAAAACCGAGAACAAAAATGGGTCTATCTCTTGGAAGGCGATAATAAAAGAACATGGGATAAATATGTATTTGAAGAAACGGAGATGGCTCAATTACCCGAATTTGTAAAACATGGTATGAGTTCAGTAGAAAGCATCATATTAAATGCGTCCTTTCAAAATTATGGAGGTCTTACCCTTGGCACTTACGAACCTTTGAGCGATGAACATTTTGACTTGTTGGTTAGATTATCGAAAGCTTTTGACCTTGCTTACACCCGTTTCCTTGATTTGCAACTCAAAGAAGCTCAAGCGGTTAGGTTGGCAGAAGAAAAACAAAAATTAGAAGTCACCCTTTCAGAACTCAAAGCCACTCAAAATCAACTCATCCAAAAAGAGAAACTCGCCTCACTCGGTGAACTCACCGCAGGCATTGCCCATGAAATACAGAACCCGTTGAACTTTGTGAATAACTTTAGTGAAGTAAATAAAGAATTAATTGGGGAGATGAATGAAGAAATTGAAAAAGGTAATTATGAAGAAGTAAAAACAATCGCAAAAGACATTGAAGAAAATGAAGCAAAAATAAATTACCATGGTAAAAGAGCTGAAGCCATTGTAAAAGGAATGTTGCAACACAGCCGCAGCAGTAACGGTGTAAAAGAACCAACCAATATCAACGCTTTGGCTGATGAGTACATTCGGCTTTCCTACCAGGGCCTGCGTGCAAAAGACAAATCCTTCAATGCCTCAGTCGCCGCGATCGCCCAGCGTGAGGGGCGCACGACGCACGAGGTGGCGCTGGACCTGCTGCTGCGCGACGAGGGGCTCTCGTTCCTGTTCGTGGCCATGACCAACTACGCCGGCTTCAGCCTCGACGTCTGCCGCACGATGATTGAACACCCGCTCACGGTGGCCGGCCTGAGCGACGGCGGTGCCCATGTC
>JAYTMI010000036.1:0-11623 GCA_043728625.1 Saprospiraceae bacterium
AGGAGAGAACAACTGCGGACAACGCCAACGATGTGAAAAATGTCATTGCCAATCTCTGCCGTTTTGCCGACAACAGGCACATCTTTTCCAAAATATTTATCGCGTGTATCGCTGCTCAAAACGAGGGCATTGTCACTGCTTTTTATGGTTTCGTCGTTAAAAGGTTTGCCTTCAAGGAAATCAAAGGCTGCCACCTCCCAAAAATGAGTATCAGTGTATCTTATTCTAATGAATGCTTTTTGACCATTCAAATACGTATTGATACCGCTGTTGCCCACAATGGCCACTTTTTCAGGCGTTTTAAGCGTCGAAATATATTTTTGAATAAAGTAAAGACTCATATCATTTGAGCTATTAAAGTTATGAACCGTATCTTTTTGACTGATTCTGGAAATATAAAGCGACCTATCTCTATTCACTTCTGGATAGTTGGGCGCAAAAAGATTGTCGAAAAAGGAAGTTATGACAATCAAAACCGTCAATGTCAAACTGATACCAAACAGACTGATGAAGGTGTAAAACTTGCGGCGGCGCATCACTGCAAGGGTTATTTTTAGATAGTTTTTAAGCATTTTATGATGAATTTAAACTGTTTTTAATGATTTTTACTGAGGGGGTATTCAAGTATCAAAGAATAGTATTTCTCAACACCAAAGATATTTTTGAATTATTTAAAGTAAAAGATTAATTTTGTCCAAGCAAATAAGGTTTTTTACTTAATTCAAATATCAAAAATGACTACCTTGAATATCCAACCCGTAATGACAAATGTGCAAGTCGAACTGCTCAAAGTTTTTGCTATGCAATTACCAGATGAACAATTGCGAGAACTCCGCTTTTTGATTGCACGTTTTCTAATGGAAAAAGTCAATGATGGCATTGATAAAAGTTTTGAGCAACAAGGTTATGATGAAAAATTCTACGAAAAACTTGCAAAAGGCGAATTATGAGACTTAAAATTGTCTTAGATACAAATGCCATAATCAGTGCTTTGGGTCGAAAATCTCCTTTTAAAACTGTTATAAACAAGCTTTTGGAAGACAAATATGACCTTTTTGTAACCACTGACATCTTACTTGAATACGAAGAGAAAATTATTGAATTACATAATACAACTGTGGCAAACACCTTCCTTGATTTTTTATCTATACTTCCAAATGTTCATCAATGCACAATTTATTATCGTTTCTTACTCATTATAAATGATGCTGATGATGATAAATTTGCAGATTGCGCCATCGCACAAGGCGTTCATTATTTAGTTACAGATGACAAACATTATAATATTTTGTTGAAATTAGGTTTTCCAAAAGTTAATTTATTGAAAATCAAAGAGTTTCAGGACTTACTCGAATCTTAATTTATAAAAGATACTGAGGGAATCACGACACCTGTGACCCATCAAAAAGCCGCACTAACCGATGCGTCCGCTTCGCCATATTTTCATCATGCGTCACCATAACAATCGTTGTACCATCGTTTCTATTCAAATTTTCAAGGATTTCCATGATTTCATTACCCATTGCGGAGTCCAAATTGCCTGTTGGTTCGTCCGCGAGGATAATAGATGGTTTTCCGACAATGGCTCTCGCAATCGCTACACGCTGCCGTTGACCGCCCGAAAGTTGCGTAGGGTAATGCTTCATACGGTTGCTCAAACCGACTTTACTGAGGGCTTCGGCGGCCAAACGCTCCCGTTCTGACGATGATACTGAGGGGCGGTAAAGCAAGGGCAACGACACATTGTCCAACACCGTCAAGTCATTGATAAGGTGATAGCTTTGAAAAATAAAACCCAATTTTTGATTCCGGAACGCCGCCAGTTTTTTATCGGCATAAGACGTAATAGATTGACTATCAATCTCAATACTGCCTTTCGTAGGTTCATCGAGCAAACCGACAATGTTTAAAAGAGTGGACTTGCCGCAGCCCGATGGTCCCATTATGCTAAGAAATTCGCCACGTTCAACCGACAAGTTGATATTGTTCAAAGCGAGCGTTTCAATAGTGTCTGTGCGATAGACTTTTTCGATGTTTTTTAATGTTATCATGTTAAAAAAGTACCGTTTTTTATTAAAAAGATTATTTTTGTTAAAAATTAAAGACAATGAAACAAAGCGTTATTAATATTGATCCAGAAATTTTAGGTGGAACACCTGTTTTTCGAGGTACACGAACACCTATTCAAGTGTTATTTGACTATTTAAGGTCATCAAGCATAGAGGACTTTTTAAGAGGCTATCCGCAAGTTTCACGTGAAATGGCTTATGAGGTATTGTTGATGGCTGAAAAGAAATTGACCAATTCACTAAAGAGAAAACTTACAGATGAAAATTTTGCTTGACGAGCAATTAAGTACCGATTTAATTCCTTATTTTCCTTCATCATTCCAAGTGTTTATGCCCAAAGACTTAGGTTGGTCTGGTTATTCCAATGGTCTCCTACGTGAAAAGTTGAATGAAAGAAAATTCAGCTTCCTTGTAAGTGCGGATAAGAATATACCTTTCCAACAAAATTTTAACAAAATGAATTATACCTTTATTCAGTTGGATACCCCTTCTTTGGAATGGGACGACCAAATCTTTTTTGTTAATAAAACAATCCAATTTCTTTCAAACCTGCCTGACCCATTACCTAAATTGTTGTGGCTCAATGTCGAAGGTTTTGCTTCTTTTAAAAAAATGGAAGTGATTTATAAGATTTTACCACCCGACCAAATCCTGTTTATGTAACTATTTTATCTTTATACTTTTCTCAAAATCAAAAAGCGTCAACCATCGCAGCCTAAAAAATGCCGCCCAATAATCCCGCAACGCCCCGATAAAATCCCTTTTTGCTTGGTCGCGTTCCGCGAAAGCAATACTTAAATCCGTAATACTCAAATTGCCCAACACGTAGCGGTCTTTTGCAATGATGTATTTTTCAGAAGCAATCGAATCCGCTTTAGCCGTCAAAACGAGTTGGTCTTTGAGCATGTCAAACAAAGTAATTTGGGTGTAAATTTCCTGTTTTAAATTTTGTTTGTCTTGTTCGATGGTGTATTGCACCAGTTTTTGATTCGCTTGGGCTGTTTTCATGCGCGATTCTGAACGCCCCCAATCCAAAACAGGTATGCTAAATTCGACGGTAATCAACTGCTGATTTTGTGGTTTTTGGTACAAATCGTTGACTTTTTGACCACTGTTTGAAAAACCTAAATTCGCTGTCAGAGTTGCATTTAGACCATTATCGCCTTTGGCTTTTGCTACATTTCGTTCCGCTTCGAGCAAACGACGTGTGAAACCGATGGCATCAGCACGGTTCAAAAAGGCTTCGGAAGTGGCTTTTTCTGCAGAAATACTGAGGGGGGGTATTTCGCTTGGTGTTGTCAATCCAAACTTTTCAGAACCTTGTAAACCGATAAAGGCTTTTAGATTTAAGGTCGAAATTTCTAAATCACGCTTGGCAGTTGCCATTGCTTTTTGCGCTTTCAGTTGTTCGAGCTGCAATTGCAAAATTTCGTTGCGGCTGTTTTTACCGATGTCAAACTTTTCATTCGCAATGCGTAAAATATCTGTTGTGTTCTTCAAATTCGTCTCTGAAATACCCAAATTGACTTGTGCGAGTAGTAAATCGAAGAAAAACTCATTGGCTCGCATGGCAATTTGTTCCAATGACTCGATATATTCTTGTTGGCTTTCCGAATATTTCAAAGGTTCAATTTGCTTTTCCCACTTAAAAGGATTGAATCGAAACAAGGGTTGACTGATACCGACAGCAAAAAGTGTCCCATTAAACAGCGTATTTTTTCTATCAAAATCATCAAAACGTTGCAATTGTGTCGCCGCATAAATTGTTCCGCCCGTCCGACTAATATTTTGTTCAAGCGACAAACCAACTGACGAATTATTGTTACGCACAGGCTTAAATTGAACCGTTCCATCGGGCTGAACGACTTCGCTAAAAGTTCGCACATAAGCAGGAAAACGGCTTGTTAAAAGCAGTTGTGGCTTGTAATTCGATTGAAAATTGCGGTATTCCCAGTATTTTGTCTCCTTCATTGTGGCGGCTTGTCGGGCTGCAATAGATTGGTTTTTTGCCATGTCAATGACTTGCGGCAGGGTTAGTTGTAGCACTTCTTGACCCCTCAGTATATTGAGGGCTATTGTAAGTAAAAATATTGTTGAAATTATTTTCATTAATTATTTGCTTAAATTTTATGTTTAACAAGACACATACTTTTGGTTTGATTTCCAAAAATTAGATTTATTTTTGATCAAACCACTTCCCGTTTCGGGAAATTAAACTAACTTTGCTTATGAGAATATTTACTAAAACTACGTTGAGAAATTTTTGGCGTATTTATCCTGATTCCAAGCCCGCTTTGGAGTTTTGGCATGATACTATCGAAAGTACTATTTTTAAAACGCCAAATGATGTAATCAAACATTTTAAAAATGCGGACACAGTTGGAAATAATCGCATGGTATTCAATATCAATCAAAACAAATATAGGCTAATTGCAAAATTTGAATATGATAGGCAATTAGCTTTTGTTCGATTTATAGGTACGCATAAAGAATATGATAAAATTAAAGACATTCAAAATATTTAAAAAATAAGAAAATGACTATTTCAAGTATTCAAATAAAACCCATAACCAATGAAGCGGAATTTGAAGAAGCTTCTAAAATAATTGACTTCTTAATTGACGCCGATATGATTGAAGATACAATTGAGCGCAAAAAAGCCTTAGACATTTTGGAGGCTGTTACTATATTAGCTATCGAATACGAAAAAAAACATTATCCTATTTCAAAACCAGACCCAATCGAAGCCATCAAACAAAGTATGGAACAACTAAACCTCTCTCAAAAAGATGTTGCAACCTATTTTGGTGGTGAAAACCGAGTATCTGAAATCTTAAACGGTAAAAGAAAACTCACTATTCGCATGATAAAAGAGTTGCATAAACATCTTCATATCTCTACGGACGTATTGTTAGGTGTTTAAGATTTACGAAATTTTAAAAATTTCGTAAATCTGCATAATTCATTAATAATCAGTCTTTTATATCAAGCTCATTCAAGTTTTTATACTTCGACAAATCAGAAATAATCACCGTTTCGCCTTTTTGCACCCCCTCAGTAATTTCGACAAAATCAAAGCTCGTTAATCCGATTTTAACGGTTCGGCGTTCCGCTTTTCCGTCTGGTCTTAACACAAAAATATCTTGAACAGAGGCACCTTTAAACGCTGCGCCATTACTCACGCGAATGGCTTGTTTTTGCGAAGCCGTCACTAAAAACACTTTCACTTTCATCTTTGGACGCAGTTGGGCATTGGCATTTTTATCATCAAGAGCCACATCGAAGGTTAAAACATTGTTCGATACTGAGGGGTGAATATTGGTGATGGAAGCACGCACCGTCGTTGCTTCATTGACCTTCACCACGACGGGCATACCGATATGGATTTGGGTAGCGTAATTGTCTGATATTGAACCAATTATCTTAAAACTATTGAGGTCAGCGATGCGGGCTAAAATTTCGCCCTCATTCACTTTTGAGCCTAAATTTTTATTGATAAAAGTGAGAACACCCGCCCTTGTTGCGACGATATTTGCCTGTTGGAGCTTGCGCTCAAATTCCCGCAATTCTTTCTCTTGGATGGATGCCGAAATTTCAGATTCGCGGATACTCGCTTGCGTTACTGCGCTACGGGTTTTGATGTCGTTTTCAAGTTGGCGTTTTTCAAGTTGCGCGATATGGAGGTTGGTTTCTGCTTGTTCGATAGCTTCTTGAGTGCCACCTCCGGCTTTGAAAAGGCGTTTGGCATTTTCTAAATCGGCGTGTAAACTGTTGATTCTAAATACTTTAATGGAATCTGTAATTTTTAAATCATAAAAATTCTTATCGAGTTCTAATTTGAGTTTAACAACACTGTTGCGCTTCAAATCGAGTTGGTCACGTTGTTTTTCAAATTCAATTTTTGTAAATTCTTTGTCCAATTCCACCAATTTATCGCCTGTTTTCACATTCGCACCCGCATCAAAATAGGCTTGTTGAACGATGGCAGCAATCGGGGAAGTGATGACTTGCTCAAATTCAGGCTGCACTTCTCCCGAAGCGGTTAAGGTATTTTCAATGCTGCCGATTTCAGCGACCGCCGTACGAATATCTGTCCGTTTTAAAGTGGTTGACAATGACCCCCTCAGTAACCAAGTGGCTGCAACGAGTACAGTGACCGCTGCGATTGCCCACAACCAGCGTTTGTTTTTTTGTTTATTAATTTCTTGCGTTGAAATTTCTCTGTCCATTTTCGTTCATTTTCGATACGTTATGGTAGATAGTTCAGCAAGAGGCGTGCCACGGTATAAACCATTTATTTTCACTCATTTATGCCATTTTTAGCGACACCGAAGTGTCCGAAATCGGACACTTCGGTCGATTTAAAAAAACTGCGCGGTGTTTTTTTTAAAATAAAATGTTTACTTTTGTTTTAAAATTCATTAAAACTAAAACAACATGGCATACAACGAAAGTTTAGCGGACAGGCTCCGAGTCCACCTTGCTTCGCAAGAGGATTTGGAAGAAAAAAACATGATGGGCGGTTTGACATTTATGGTCAACGGCAAAATGTGCCTCGGCATCGTCAAAGAAGATTTGATGGTGCGCTTGAATCCAGATATTCACGACCATGCCATAGAACAAAACGGCTGCCGTGAAATGGATTTTACTGGAAAACCAATCAAAGGTTATGTTTTTGTCTCACCCGAAGCGGTTGAGTCAGAGAAAGAATTGAGCTATTGGGCCAATTTGGCTCTTGAGTATAATCCGCTTGCAAAAGCTTCGAAGAAAAAGAAGAAATGATTGTTGTTATTGCTGTATTGTTAGATTGTTGTCTGGTTAAGAGTCAAACAACAATCTAACAATACAGCCATCTAACAATTTAAAGACTACTCAACGCCTTGTCCTTAGGTGATTTCACTTCGTAACTAAATGTCAGTTTCTTAGAGTCTTTGGGCTTCAAATTGAAATCCCAAACCAATTTACCTGTTTCCGTATTGAAGCGCGCACCACTGTTTTCGAGATACTCGATTTTGATGTCTTGCTCCTTGGTCACAGGCATTTGGTCTTCGATAACAAGTCGGATTGGGATGGTTTTCGTGTTTCGTACTGTGATTTCATAGACTTGCGTCAATATGTGGTTGTCGCTCATCATTTTGTCTTTGCATTTATCTTTCACTTTTGTGCGGCTCACGACAATGCTTTTGTCTCTGCCCAAATTGAGTTGCAACGTGTCGTTTGTGTTGCGTGGATTGATAAAGCTCTCTCCGATATACGAGTTGTCGAAGTAAATACGTGCTGTTCCTGGAATCAAATTCATATCCTCCCAATCCGTCACACGTGCCATAAGAAACGCATCGGGGTCGAGTTTGGGCACAACAGAATAGGAGTAAACGGCCGAAATCGTTTTGCTTTGAATAACGACGTTGTGCGCCTTATTATCAGATTCAATACTGTATTTCAGCTTGATTTCGTACTCAATACGCATCATATTTTGATTAATTTGTGTGTAGTCCGTAACACCATCTTTATCCATCGAAGTGACCACAACTTCATCTAAAGACGCTCTTTCCATATCTTTTGAAGGAGTATTTGCCAAATTATTATTGTATGCCTGCGGTGTAGGTTGCTTCGATTTCGACAAATCTATTTTCCTTGCGGCTAAACCATACGCTTCGGTTTGCATGATAATCGGCATATTATAGACCAAATACTGAGGGGTCAAAGTTGGCTTCGTATTGCCTTGATTGGGGTCGCCTGTTGAGAGGGTCAAAAGCACATCTTTCCAATCAATGCCCGTATTTTGATAAACGGCGGCGCGGTGTTTCAAGTCAATATTTTGATTTTCTTTTGAGGCTTTTAAATCATAAGAAGCCGTCCAACCCGCTTGTTGGACAAAGTAGGTCAAGGTTATTTCAGCCACCATTGCCCTATCTGCCATGACTGTTACGATGACTTGCGGCACAGGCTTCGTTGGGTTGTTATTAATAGGTGTACCAATGCCTTGAATCAGACTATTCAGAGTCGCTACTCGGTTGCTCAGTTGGCTGCGTAAACGGTTTTCTTTGAAGGCTTCTTTCTCCAATTTCAAGAGTTCACTGTCAATATCGTTTTGTCTTTTTCTTAGAAAATCAATGCTTTGCATAAATAACGCCAATGAATCCCGCTGTAAATCGCCGCGCATCATGCGGTTGTTGACCAAAACATTACGTTCCGTTTGCAGCGTATTAATGCGGTTTTGAATGTCTTTTTTGACAAAACTCAAGTCGTCGAGCGAGTCTTTGACGTTGGTCAATTCCTCTTTCCAACGTACTACACGTGGGTCGTCGGGTTTGACATCGGTTTTGGTTTGTTCTGCATATTTCAAACGGTATTGAACGTCCATGATAACGAGGTCGTTTTTACCTGCCGCTTGCAGCGAATTTTGTTGTAGATAAGGAGAGACGTTTTCAAAAACAATATTCGTTGTGCCTGCATTCACAGAGACTAATTCGGTAGAACTTAACAAGGCTCCTTGTTGAAAAATAGTGGCACGTTGTACTGCCGTTTTGATTGATTTTTCGTTTTGCGCCTCTGATACTGAGGGGGTCAAAAAGCAAAGTAAGAAGATGGATAGCATGAGATTTTTCATTAGAAAAAGGATTTAAGGTTTAATAAAAACAATGGATCACCTGAACCAAAAGCAAGAGTGCTTCGGCTCTAATGATTTGATTATTAGTTTTTTATGTAAAATACTGAGGGGGGGACTATTGAATTGTCGAAAGACATTTTAGAGATGCAAGAGGTTAGGAAATTCCACACAAAGATTTTCTTTTATTTGAAAAATGATTATTTGATGTTTTCTTGTACAAATACCACAGGTTTGAATTTTCTATTTTATTTTGCACCTCTAAAACATACATACAGGATGAATGAACAAAACTTAGAGGAGCTACTTAACAACATAAACGACAAGGTTTTTAAATCTTGTTTTCAATATCAACCAACAGCCGTCGAATATTTACAGGTTTTTGTATCCTCCATTGCAGCACTTTTGGATTTAGAGCATTTGACTCTAAAAGATACAAATTTCGTCAATGCTGATTTAGAGGAATATTTTTGTGATGTCGTTTATGAAACGAAACTCAAACCTTTGTCCAATGCCAAAGGCTCTAAACATGAGGTGCGGGTTATCCTACTTTTTGAGCATAAAAAAGGTATAAAAAGCTATTTTGACCTGTTCTTACAACTCCTCATATATATATGTGCCGTTTGGACGCAAGACCGAAATTCAAAACACTCGCCTACGATTGTGATACCTTTGGTTATCAATCAGAGCATCAAAAAACTGAAAGAAAGAACCTTACACGAGTCGTTCAAACATGTGCCAAATGAGTTGTTAAAGTTTATTCCGCAGTTGCAATATCATTTATTGAACATACAGCCCCTTGATAAGGATACGCTTTTGTCGTTACAAGAAGATGGACTTTTGAGAAGTTTACTCATGGCTTATATTGCTGTTGAGGATAAAAATAGGGTGGACAATATGCTCATAGAGATTTTTAAGTTTATGCAATCAAACCCTCATTTAAAGCAAAATTTTCAACAATTATTTGTATTTTTAGCGCAAGAAGGTTATTTTAGCCCTTCAGAAATCAAAGAAATGTTAAAAGAATATTTATCATCAAAAGAAGAAAAAGAAATGATGACAACAGCACAAGTTTGGGCAAAAGAAGGCGAAGAACGTGGTAAAGAGATTGGTAAAGAGATTGGTAAAGAGATTGAAGCCCGGTTATCCGTCTTGCGCGGCTATATTAAAGGTTATCAAGCAGAAGTATTGTCTGACCTTTCGGGGCTTGATTTAGTGAATGTTATGACGTTGATAAGCGATTGCAATTGGGTAAAAAAGGCATGGCTTAACTCTAATGTACATATTGCAACTTTGACTAAAGAAACCACGCTTTCAGAAGATGAAATCAAATTCATAATTGAGCGCCTGAAAAATCAAGCATAGACATTGATGTTTTTCAAATAACAACGGTTAATACATTGACAAGCAGTGTGTTAACCGTTTTTATTTTGAAAATATACTGATTCAAAGAATTCCTTTGGTAGGGGTCATTTTTATTTCTAAATTTGCCGACGGACTTTAAATATCAAAATGCACAATTCTCAAATATCTTTACTCGACGATGCTGCTTTGCTGAACCGCTACCGTTCAACGACGGAAGTGGCTTGTGTGGGCGAATTATTTCGCCGCTATAAACATTTAGTTTTGGGTGTTTGTCTGAAATATTTGAAAAATGCACATGATGCAGAGGATGCAGTTATGGAAATCTTTGAAAAATTGCATCTTGATTTACAGAAGGGCGATGTGGCGTATTTTAAGTCGTGGCTTTATACTGTTACACGCAATCATTGCTTGATGCGGTTGCGAAAAGTGGGTTTGAATGTTGAATTTCCTGAAATTTTGCCCCAAAACGCCGACGATACTGAGGGGGGAGTGGAAGACTTGAAAATCAAAGAAGTCTTGTTCCAGAAACTTGAAATGGGATTAGATATGTTGAAACCTGAGCAACGGCTGTGTCTTGATTTGTTTTTTTTGAAAGATAAATCGTATAAAGACATTATGCGTGAAACGGGCTTGTCTTTGAATGAAATCAAAACGCATTTGCAGAATGGGAAGTTGAATTTGAAAAAAATGATGCGTAAATGAAAAGTGAAAAATAGAAAATGAAAAATATTGTTCCAAACGAAGATTGCTTGACCGAATTGCAGTTGTTGCGCTATTTGCACGACGATTGTAGTGCCGAAGTTATGCGGGCAATTGACCATCATTTGACACATTGCCCAATGTGTAGTGATGCTCTGGAAGGAACTATGCTTTTAGGGAAACACCGTCTGGAACGCTCTCTGAAACACTTGGATGCTAAGATTGATACGCGATTCTCGGATAAAACAAAGGTTTTCGAAATGGAAAAGCCTGTTTTAAGGGTTGTTAAAAAACCGAAAAGACGGTTGTGGTTGTGGGCGGCGGCGAGCATTGCGATACTGGCAACGGCGGGCATTGTGCTGTTGACAAAGCCTATTGAACCGCTTTCTTCTTTGCCAACTGTTGCAAATACTGAGGGGGGGGCAGTGCTGTATCAAACGACTCCAGACGAAACCGTTCCTACTCAAAATGATGTTTCTCAAGCAAATTCATTGAAAAACGAAGGGAAAACAGGTGTTGATAAGGGTGTGACTGATAGCAAATTGCCTGCTGCTAATAATGATGTTTCAAGAACTGATGAAAGTTCTATAGCCGCAACGACAACAAGTGGTGGAAGAAATGATGTGGAATCTAAGCCGATCACAACTGAAAATACTGAGGGGGATGCTGCTTTTGTTCAAAAACAAACAAAAGCCGATGATGCTAATTTACAAGAGGTCGCTGTGGCGGATTCTTATAAAAAGACAAACAGTGCTAAGGACAAACAGACACAAGCGACTTCACAAAGCAATAATAACTATCCGGGGGCAGCAGCACAAAATGTTGTGATTGAACGCCAAAGTAGGGCGGCTAAGGCGAAACAATCTGCGGACGATGGTTTAGC
>JAYTMI010000037.1:0-8560 GCA_043728625.1 Saprospiraceae bacterium
CAATTGTATTAGCACCTGATGCGCCAATCGTTGTCGCTCGGTTCAAGTTTCCGCCCAAACGAACAATATTACCCTCTTTGGTAATCGCATTCTCTGCAACGATACCACGTGATGCTACTGAGTCAATTGTGATTTTGCGAACAACGCCTGTTGCGAAGTCAACCGTCAAAAGACTATCCGTTTGTGCAGCTGTTTGTAAACCCACTAATTTTAAAGGGTCAGAAGCTGCTTCAACCGTCAATTTATTGGTTGGTGCATTTGTACCGATACCCACTTCACCAGTTGCTGCGATACGCATACGTTCTACGTTGTTTGTGATAATCGGTAAAGCATAGTTGCTTTTTGTACCAAGTGAACGTACAGCCGTCGTTAAGTTACCATCGAGTTTCCAGACGTATAGATCTTGGTCTGTCAACACATCCGCTAACGTGCGTTTCTTCAAGATACCTGTTGTTGCGTTAACCGTCATAATTGAGTCCGTTGATGCACCTGAACGAAGTCCTTGTAGTGCCAATGGGTCGTCTGTTCCTGAGTTCGGAACGATATCAACCCTTGTGTTAGCAATTGGTGCGTTTGTACCAACACCTAAACTTCCGTTGCCCGTGATGTTCAAGTTGTTTCCACCTTGGGCTATGTTTGTCACCTGAGTCAAAGTACCGCCTAATTGGATGTCCCGACCGACTTTTGTCAAACCGTTACTCGCTGTCAATGAGTCAGCCGCACAAAGGCTATACCATTGTCCTGCCGAAGCACGATAGATATAGGTACAGCTGGCTGTCAAGTCATAGACCATCATACCTTCAGAAGGTGAAGAGATAGCGAGACGTTGAACAGTTGACATTCGAGGTAATAAGAAGCCTTTTGTGGTGCTCTCCAACTCCAATAATGCATTTGCATCAATGGTCCCTGGATTATCACCGAGTTTTACCTGGGCTTGAGCCACTTGCACACCTACTACAATGAGTGAAAGGGCTACAAGTAACTGTCTGAGTCTTTTCATTTTGAATTAATTTAATAATGGTTATTAATAAGAATATTGTAAAAATCGCAATATAGTCTTGCTATATAGTTTTCAGTATTTGACACCTAAAAAGTCGTCAAATACTGAGGGGGATATATTCAAACTTAATTTTCTGTCCCAAAAAAAATGTCAAAGAGCATACCTACAAGCCAATTGACTGACATCAGTTCACGCCAATCAATAACCAAATAGGAAGCTAAAATCGTCAATTCAGACCCATTTCTATCTGAAATGAACTAAATCTAATTGTATTGTTATGTATTTTTAGAAAATATAAATCTGTCATAGACATCGGGAGGAGTCTCTTGAAACAAATTTGTTTCCAACAAAATGGGGAGAATTCAAAAGTTTAAGGAAATGATGAATGATTTATCATTCCTTTATTTGATTTAGCTAAGTTTTATCAAAATATGTTATGATTCGTAAATGTAAATATTGAAAGTTATGTTTATGAACAAAAGATTATCAAATTTGTGACTACAAAAAACGCGGTGTAACAATGCGTGCTTGGGTATCGATTTTACCAAATTTATAGGACAACAATAATTCAATCGAATGATTCGCATTGTTGGTTTCATTCAAAAGCGACGTGTTAATATCGTAGCTAAAACCAAGCCCATAATGTTCCCAGTCGAAGCGAGCCGTAATAACCCATGCATCGTTCAGCGATGCACCTTCCAGTTTGTTAACAGTCCGCAGCCATGCTCCTAATTGCATCGAAGCGCGATTAGGTTCTCTGAGTATCATTTTGACTGACCCACCCATCATATATTCAGTTGAGGCACCTTGTTGCATCAACAGTACACTTGGTGCTACATGAAAAAACCGTGCCACTTGGAATTCTCCCGCTAAGTGATAAGTCTTTTTTAGGTATAAATTTTGAAATAAACTGTTATCAAAGGAAACTTCTGGGCGATTGAGATGCTGTAAAGCAAATCCACCCATAATATGATTATTATTCCCAAAGGTTGAATACCAACCCAAACCCATTGAGGCATCAAATTTCCACTGCTTATTTGACAACACTGTACCTCCTGCTCGTGTCGGGTCGTATCCACCATTACCATCATACTGGTTAACCCACTCGCGGTCATCTAAATTAATTGACTTTTTGAATAAGCCTACTTGACCGCCCCCGACCAAATAGTGTACCACATCGCCTTTGCCCCCCATCTTCCGCGCATAAGCAATTGAGGCTTTTCCTTCATCGTGTTGCAAGCCACCCGCTTTGTCGCTCCATACGCCAAAGCCCCAACCAAAAAAGTCTGTGGATTTTAAGTCTTTTCTTTCTTCATAAGTCAATGCCATAGTTTTAAACGCAGCATCTTTACCAAGTATGGCTGCCCATTGATTCCGATATTGCAAGTTGAGACGACTCTTATCTTCCATCATACCGACGGCAGCAGGGTTGAGGTGCATTGTAGAACCTGTGAACTGAGAAAAGTGCATATCCTGCCCCCTCAGTACCCAAGCACACATGACAAACACGGTGGTGAGTAATAATCTATTCATTTTTAAATGGTTGTTTTATAGTCGAAAGCTGATAGTAAATAATGGATAAGTGACAATGGATAAGTTCATCATAAACTATCCATTATCCACTATCAACAATACACTATCAGCTATCCACTAAAAAATTATCGAACTAATAATAAATCTTTTGCTATTCTTTGAACTGTGCCGTCAATAAATTCTGCTTCAACGACAACAACAAATGCGCCTGTGTTCAACGGTTTTCCTCTAAATCCACCGTTCCAAGCAACTGAGCCATTTGGTTTGAAATCTTTTGCTTCAAACACCAGCTCTCCCCAACGGTCGAAGATGCGCATGTAACGTACCTTTACGACATCATTCAGATTGCCCAAAATAGTATAGTCTTCATAATCAGGTTTGAAAATATTCGGTACATAAATCGTATATTTCGGAATATCCGTTGTTAAAAAGACTATATCACTTGAGACTTGGCAACCATTCGAATCAATTGCAGCGACAGAATAAGTATGCGTATCTTTTTCTTGCAATGTTGTATTTGTCGTTTGGCATGTCGGACAACTCATCTGAGATGGCGGTGTCCAGTTATAGTACCTTGGTTTGAACCCATTTTCAGGTCTTGCAGTCAAAGTTATCTCTTGCCCCCGTTTTGGACTCACCACATTTGAGACTATTGTGACAGCAATTGGCGGTGGCTCGGTCACAATAACCGTTGAATCTATTCCACAGAAATATGGACTTTGGATTTTCACATTATAGCTCCTCCCAGCCAAACCAGTCATTGCATTTGCAAACGTCGGCTGATTGTTTAACCACACCCGCATCAGGCTCGTGTCAGATAAAATATTAATCCGTCCATTATTCATCCCATAACAAGTTACTGGATCCACCTTCAATCTCATTTCTGGTAATAGTTTCACCAAGAAAGTATCCGTTTGAACATTGCCACAAGAGTCCCAAACTCTTACCCAATATTTACCCGCTTGATTAGCTGTCAAAGTAGAAGCCGTAGAACCGTCAGACCACAAATAATTACGGAATTGATACCCATTAATCTTGGCATCAATCACAGCTGGATAGTTGGGACAAATCGTTATAGATCGACTCATAGATAACACAGGTGCATTGGATACACAACGTTGATTTTGAGCTAAATACGCCAGCGCAAAAACCGTAAAACTATCAGGCGTAACGATGCGTGAACGCACTCGACCTGCTGCAAAAGTCCCTGACGAACCATCATTGCCTAAGTTTACCCACTCAAAACCATTCCAACCGACGACGCCGAGTTTAGGCAAATCGTTATCCGTCAATATATCAATACGGCTTTCCGTATTCCATGTCAGCGTCAATTGTGTTGGCGTTGACCCTTTTATATCCCAATATTCAATATCACTTACCCGCAAAACCGTCAACTCCCTGTTACCAATCGAAAAGGGTGCGCCCACTGGCAACGTCGCTACTGAGGGGTTACCTTTAAAATACGCTGCACGAAAAACCGCAGCCGGATTAGGCGTTTGCCCCGTCGAAGCTGGACGCATCAATAGACCATCACCAATCGGAAAGCTGAATGAGTCCCGACCAACCTTAGAACTATAACCATTAATATGCCGCCCATCCGAAGCATTTGTATATCCTGCATTACTATCAAATATCAAAGATACTGAGGGGGTGCTTCTAGGTGTCTGAATCGAGCCATTTTGTAACGTTAGATTTGACGTGACCGCAACAGGGATATGTAACATCAGCCCTTTGCTATTTGCCAGCGTCAAATTCTGAAAATCAATTGCTCTTGTGCCAAAAATATTCTGTAACTGTTTTCCATAAAAAGAAGCTGTGCCTTTATTATTAGCAAACATACCCGAATTCGTTAAATCGCCATAGAATGCCATCTGTGAGGTGGGGTGCATTCGGCTATCTCCGTAGTTTTGTGTGTGTTGCTGTGCAAAAGCACTTTGCTGCGTCTTTGCGATTATCACTGCCAACATAAGAAGGCGGATAATGTAAAACTTCGTTAATTTGAATATTGTTGACACGACAGTTTTGTGTCGCATAAACGGAAAATTTTGATCATTGAAAAACGGGGGAGAGTCTCTGAGTTTATTTAAAAAACGTCTGGAGGTTTACGTCTTTGCTACAAAGGAAAGGTATTTATTGACGAAAGTCAATGAATCTAACCGAAGGCGCTTCTCTTTTTTTTAGAATTATATGTCACATACTGCCCTTTATAAAAAAAAAAGAGTTGAACCTATTGTGTTATAATCGTTTAAGTATCTAATAAATCAAATACCCAAATACTACCCATATAGGTGTAATTTTCAATAACAATATTATAACGTAAAAAGAAAATTTCAAAACCCTTATAAACAGGTGAAAATCAATGAGATACTGAGGGGAGTCCAAAATAGATGGTATTTATTAAAAAATATATTTGTTAATAATGCTTTTAAGCAACAAAATGATTTCTGCTTTATTGTCATGTGTTAGTATAGTGTTTTATTCAATCTGTGACAGAATTTAGGTTGTAAGTTTACGGTCAGGCAATCTTCATATTGAAATTATTTAAAAATTGATTGTACATATTTTAAGCCTTTAACCAATCTATCAACATCTTCCAAAGCATTATAAATCGAAAATGAAGCCCTAACAGTACCTGTAATATCATAAAAATCCATAATTGGTTGCGTACAATGATGCCCTGCACGAATACAAACGTCCTGTTGTCCCAATATCGTCGCCACATCATGCGGATGACACCCCCTCAGTATAAATGATAAAATACTAGATTTTTCGGGCGCACAACCGATTATATCCAAGCCATCAATCTTTAAAAGTTCAGTAGTTGCATAATTCAACAATTCATTTATGTGCTTTTTAATCGTATCACGACCCATACTTTCAACAAAATCAATAGCTGCACCTAAGCCAACAACACCCGCCATATTCGGCGTTCCTGCTTCAAATTTTTGTGGAATCGGTGCAAACAGCGTCCTTTCAAACGTCACATCGCGTATCATGTCGCCGCCAAAACGATAAGGAGTCATGGCGTTCAACAAATGCTCTTTGCCATACAAAACCCCTACGCCTGTGGGTCCAAACAGCTTATGTCCTGAAAAAGCTAAAAATTCAACATCTAATTTTTGAACATCAATCACATAAGAAGCGACACTTTGCGCCGCATCCACAAACACAGGCACACCTTGCCGATGCGCTATTTCTATGATATCCGCAATCGGATTCACTGTCCCCAAAGTATTTGAAATATGTGTAATGGCTACCAATTTGGTTTTCGCCGTTATTGCTTTTTCAAAATCTGACACAGTAAGCACCCCCTCAGTATTAAAGGGTGTAACAACCAATTTTCCCTTGTTTTTCAAACAAATCTGCTGCCACGGAATCAAATTCGCATGGTGTTCCATCGCAGAAATCACAATTTCGTCGCCGGCTCCTACCCTATCCATCGCAAAACTTGTGGCGACCAAATTGATGGCATCCGTCGTTCCGCTCGTGAAAATGATGTCTTTTACTGAGGGGGCATTCAGAAATCGCTGTACTTTCTCACGCACCGCCTCATACGCCTGCGTTGCCCTTGCAGCAAGCGGATAAATACCGCGATGCACATTTGCATTTTGTTTTTGATAAAAATCCATTCCTGCATCAATCACCGACTGTGGTTTTTGCGTCGTCGAAGCAGAATCAAGATAGACGAGGTTTGGATATGTCTTGAAGATTGGGAATTGAGCACGGATGTTTTTCATAGTTAAAGAAACAATAAACATTATACTAATTACATATTTGACTCAAATGATTTTCAAAAATAATATCGTGATTTATTTGTTCAGATAAAAAACAAAATCTATATTTGTCTCTGTTAGTTAACACTTGAATAAAACTCAATTTTATAACCAAAATCAAAACGTAAAACAAAAGTAAGGAAAGACCATTTTCCATTTTCCATTTTCCATTTTCTATGGGAATGGTGAATCGTTGGTTTTAATATTGTCCGTAAAACAATAAAAAACCCCAATGCCGTCAGGGTGCACATTGACGACAGAGGGATTGTATTAAACTTAATTAATTTACAAATTTAAACTTTTTTAAGATGAAAAAACAAATTCTTAAAGTAGTATTTACAATGGCATTGTTCTTTTTGGGCGTAACGGCTTGTCAAAAAGATGTTGTGCAAGAACAAAAAAGCAAAAAAGTAGTGCAAAAAAGTATTAATGATTTTGCAAAGAATTTAGGAACGGATTTACAAACAAAAAATCATGAAATCAAATCAAAAATGATTGAACAGTTTAAACAAACTAAATATGAAGAATCTTTGTTAGCTGAATTATTGGATGAATCTTTGAGTAAGAATGTAAATTTAAGAAATGTAAATGCTTACAATCAGTTATTAACAACTAATCCAGAGCTTACTGTTACATTTCCTGCTTACACAACTGGAGAGTCTTTTGAATCTCACATCAATTCAATTGACTATGTGGTTATTTTGGATGATAATGTGAACGAAGAAAGTCCTCAAACTACAAGTCTCAATGCCTATGATGCAAATGGTAACTTTGTGACTATTTCATCTGTGTTTAACGAAAATCTGAATTATGCTGTTGTACTAAATTCAGAGTTCTATACTGCCGTAAATTCTTATTCATCAGTTACTATTGAAGGAAATCCAGTTGCATCACAAATTCAAAATTTTACTCCTTATATGTCGGTTGGTAATTGGAACTTATATACAATTGCTGATATTAGCAATTCTGATTTTATGGCAATGGGTGTGTACGGAGGAAACCCATCAACAGGGGGTTATACTGGCGGTACTGGAGGCATCGTCTCATGTGATAGAGACCCTCGAGTAAAGAAAGATGAATTGCATAAAATCAAATTTGATGGGCATTATGTTGAACGAACATATGAAAGTAGATGGCGAATGCCTCATTTTGAGATGTCAGCAACATATGCAATATACAAAGGAGGTACTACTGGAAGTAATGTACAACTTTTACAAAAAGCTGTCCGTCGACATAAAGATGATGTTCATGGAACATATTGTCCTGATTTAGGTCTTGATATTGCAACTTGGACACCTGAAATGGGCGACAAATGGCAGATAGCGTGGGTCGAAGTAGATGATAGAAATAACAGAAAAGCAGAATTTAATTTGGGTTTTACGACTAAGATAGATGCAAATACAAGTGCAACAGCAAGTTTAAAATATACTGTAGAATATAAAGACGGAGACAAGTTGCTTGGGTCTAACCTTGTTGAGTTCTGTGACCCCGCAAATGGTGAAGGGACAGAATATAAAGTCTGCGATGTTGACGGGCAAGGCTTTTGGTTTAGAGAAAGGATAAGAAACTAAATTTTAGGCTGCACTATTTCGCTAAATGCGAAATAGTGCAGTTTTATCTTATAAATATAAAAAAAATGAAAAATATTAAATTTTTTACCTGTTTGATAACACTATTATCTGCAAACCTTTATGCTCAAAAACAAAACGCCTTACAAATTGATATTCTACCTGTTTGTATTGTTGATAAAATTGGAACAGGACTACAAATTGCATTACAAAGGCAATTGAATAATAAAATATATGCAGAACTTGGCTATGGTATAATTTATGACTCTTATGATCAATCTGGTTATATTAGTCCAAAAGCCAATGGAATACCTATCGGTATTTATACAACAGACGTAAGTGTCAAAGATGCTGCCAATTCCCATAACTTTACGCTCCCAGATAAAAGCATTATTGACGATTTAAATAGATTAGGGTTTAAACAGGTGACACCCTATAAAAGTTATCGCTTAGACAAATATGGCTCTATAAGTGTTGGTCTAAAATTAGATAAACAAAAAAAATGGGTTTTTAACCCATGCATCGGCATAATATTAGGACTAGCAAACAAGACAGAAAAAACTGGTGGATTAACAAGTAATCTTGGTGACAATCCATTTATCGGTTCTAATGCGCCTTTGGGTTGGATAGTATTTCAAGCCTATACTCGATATTGGTATGTCGGCACAACAAGCAAAATAACAATT
>JAYTMI010000038.1:0-6736 GCA_043728625.1 Saprospiraceae bacterium
ACTTTACGGGCAATTTTTGCAGATTCAAAGTTGATGTCATAAACGGCTTCTTCTAATTCATAATCAGCTTGTGCAATAGTCGTACCTGAAAACGTATTGGTTTCGATGATATCCGCCCCTGCGTCGAGGTAGGCGCGATGAATCGCTTCAATCACATCGGGTCGCGTGATGGATAAAATATCGTTATTGCCTTGAATATCGCGATGAAAATCTTTAAAACGCTCACCTCGAAAGTCTTTTTCAGTGAGTTTATATTCTTGAATGAGCGAACCCATGGCGCCGTCAATGATGAGGATGCGTTCTTTGGCAAGTTGGCGGATGTCTATTTTAGTCATAAACTGATTTAAAATGAGTGATAATTGAGGAAAAATGCCCCCCTCAGTAAATTGGATAACTTTTTAAAGTAAAATGCGGCGCGAAGTTACAGACTTGTTGAATGAAAGTAAAACATAATTGGAAACGAATGGTTTTTCTAAAATAAAAAAGCCTTTTTTGATTGTAGAAAGTGAATTGTAAAATGTAAAAAGCATATTGCTTGTGGAAAAAGCCTCTTGTATCCATGATACGAGTTAAAATACAGAAAATACTTAGGGGTGGCTTTGAAATAAAATAGAGACATTTGTAAAAATAAAAAATACAGTCTTAATCAGTTTGAATTATGAAAATATCGGCAATCACTCTGCTCTTTCTTGCTTTTTTTATCCTTAAAAATAAGGAAATAACAGCCCAGAATGGACATCCAAAATTCAAAGTCATCGCTTTCTATACGGCTAAAAACGATGCAGCGCACATCAGTTTTGTGCATGAAGCCAATCAATTTTTTCCAAAAATGGCTAAAAAGTATCATTTTTCTTACGATTCAACCAATAATTGGCAGAATATGATTTTGTAAAGGCGAAATACTGAAGGGGTACTATTTCACAGCTAGTTGTTACACTATCCCAAAATATTCCGCATTTAAATACTCTATTTGTTCAATGACCCAATAATCCATATTGCCTCTATCGCTCGAAATGGTAAGACATTCATCTTTAAAGTATTTTTCTAGCTTTTCTTTTATAATGATTTTCAAAGCTTTTGTGTAAGCATTCAAGGCAGCATTGTAATCGGATTCAAGTAATCCACCGAATTGATTGGCTTGGTCAAGTGCTAAATCCACACGATATAGCAGCAATTCGATTACTTCTTTTTTTGAAATAGACACCTTTTCAAACTCGGCTACAATTTTGCGCACTTCTGCATTACTTGTATTGCGTGGGTTGCCACTTCGAGTCCAAAATTGATTGTAAACTTTCTTTTTATAGTCTTCTAGAACTGATTTTCTATCATCAGGTTTCATCAATTCCTGGGCATAATAGTCATGTACTTGAGGCAATTTGCTGAAAAGCGCAAGTAATTCGCTCCGTATTTCTTCTTCAGACATTTGAGCGACGAATTTTTTGAAATCTGTTAGTTTAACTTTTGCCATGATGTTTTCGGTTTTTAATGAAAATACTGTGGGGTAAATTTAAATAACATCATACTAAAACTCCATAATATTACACTAATTTTAACCCTAAATTAAAACAAACCTCTTAAATGGATAGACTACGCAATTTTATCATCAGCTTCAAGACTTGGTTTCAAACGACATCTTTTGACAAAGCAGCAAAAAAATCGAACAATATTTTGTTATTAGCATGGCGTTTGAGCATCGCTTTGTTGATCATTTGGGCTGTTTGGCGGTTCAACAATTTTAATGAAAACAATGCTTCGTATGTCATAAAAGCCTTTTCAGTACCGCCTGATATGGAACAAAAAGGGTTTCGAGGCGAAACTGTTGTGGCAAAAGTCATGTCCGAAATGTTGCAAATTATGTACCCACGAGACAGCAGTACGAGCCGCATAAGTGCTTGCCGCCAAAACGATAAAGCGCGTTTGAAAAGCCAATTGCGTATTGCCGACGGTAGCGAAAGAAAAGATTACGACATCAAAAGCCTTTTTGAAGCAGGTAAAACATTGTTAGGTTATGAAGATAAAGTGATTACAGGCTATGTTACCCATGCCGATAAGCAAATCACGATGTTTATCCAAATGCCCGATGAACCGCTTCGGACTGTGTCTATTCCCGAAAATGCGCCCTTAGATTCTCTGTTTTACAAAGCCGCTTTGTTTTTGACGCGTCAAACGACCCCTCAGTATTTAGCTAATTATTTTATCCAAAAAGGTCATTTTGATGAAGCTGAAAGCCTTTTGTCTGAATTGGATTTCAAGCAAAACAATTTGCCCGATGTGACTGACCAAGAACGGATTCAGACCTTGTCAAATTGGGCAAATTTTTACCTAACGAAAGCCATAACCCTTCATGAAAAAGACCTTTTTAACAATGCGATAGAAAAAGCAAGGGAATTGCACAAACGTTTTCCCGATGATATTGCAGGATATGCTATGGAGGTGAGTATTTTGATGACAAAAGCAGGATATTTTGATGGTTATGGATATAACAAAATAGCGGCGATTGATACATTGGCAAAACAGGCATTTGCACTCGCAAGAGAAGCCGAGCGCAAGGAAAAACGTCTAAATAGTGCCTATTTTGACAAAAAACAAGTGATGGGTTTGATGCTTTGCAATGCCGCATATTTGGCAAATCAATGCAAGTTAGAAGACCCAAAAGTCTTAGAAAGGTCTTTCCAAAAGTCAAGAGCCATCATGCCTCAAAGTGTTTATATTTACAATACGCTGGCTTATTTTTATCTCAAACAAGACAATTCAGACTCTGCCAAACGCTATATCACGGATGCTTTAAACGCCAATCAATCGGATGGAAATATCTGCGATACGTATGCTGAAATTATGTTGCATTTTGGCGATACCACTCAGTTTTTGAGAGGTATAGACATGGCTTTGAAATACCAAAAACCTGCTACGCGCGCCAATGTTGAGAAATATAGAATTGATAAACGGTGGAAAAGTATTATGAATACGCCTTATCAAGCACAGTATCAGGCGTTGTTTGACCATTATGCCCAAATGAGGCAGTGATTTTTACACAAAATCCACATCCACATCATAAGGATATTCCATCAAATATTCAATTGCTCTATCAATGTCAAAATTTTCAAAAACAACGCGGTAGAGCATTTCAGAAATCGGCACATGTAGCCGATATGTCCTTGCTAACGAACGTGCCAAACGCAATGTGCGTACTCCTTCTGCCACTTCTGTCATCGAGTTGAGAATGTCTTCTCGGGTCTCGCCTTGTGCGAGGCGCATCCCAAATGTATAATTTCGACTATTCGTTGAGGTCGCTGTTGCAATCAAGTCACCGATGCCCGCAGTGCCGAGAAAGGCTTGATTGGATGCGCCCAACTGTTTGCCAAAGGCAATCATTTCTGTCAAACCGCGTGTTAAAAGCATCGCTTGAATGTTGCGACCCATGCCTTTGCCGCCCAAAATACCTGAGCCGAGTGCAATGATGTTTTTGAAAGCACCCGCCAATTCAGCTCCTAAAATCTCATAACTGCCAAAAACATGGAATTGTTTGGAGTTCAATACTGTCTTGCCGATATCAATGACTTCATCAAAACGGCTTGCAATCAACGTTGCGGTGGGTTGTCCGTCCAGAATTTCGTTTGCCAAATTAGGTCCAGAAAGGCAGCCGATGCGTATCACAGAGGTTTCTTGGGCAATCACTTCACTCATTGTGCGAATGTTGGCACGGGTTACGGGTGTGTTCCTTTTGAGTTCATCTTCCTGTAAACCCACTAAATCTAAGCCTTTTGTACCATGTATAAGTATATGGTATGGCTTCAAATAGGGGGAAAAAAGCAGCATTGTTGTTCGAAAGCCCGATGACGGAACGATAGGAAAAATCAAACGACATTGTTCTGCGATGTCCTGAGGGTTATTAGTAGCACGTATCGCAGGACTTAGAGATTGACCGTAATAAAACCGTTCATCGTTGATGGCTACCACCGTTTCGGGTTTACGTGTGTATATGAGGACTTCTGTATTGTGTTCCAACAATTTTGCGATAGCGATACCAAAACTACCTGCGCCAATGATGCCAACGGGACGCTTTTTTGTCATTTTTTTCTCTGTTTTATGGGCAAATGTACCTATTTAACACAATTCTTTTGTCAAATAATCCGAAACTGAACTATGAACGTAGTCATTTTGTAATCTATGACCATACCCCTCAGTAGGGATGAATTCCGAGCCTTTCCAATTTGCATGAATGTGTTCGCTATCAGAAAAAGCACATATATCGTCGGTTGTGTCGTGCATGATTAAACCATTGATTGTCAAGGGCTTAATGAGTTCTTTTATTGAAAAATACTCGATGGGCTTGCCAAATCTTTGTTCCAATTTGTTATAAAAACCGCGTCGTGTTTTATCAGATACTTTAACGAAGTCAAGGAATTTATCAAAAATTTGATTCAATTCCGAAGGAGGAGCCAACAAAACAATGCGTGATACTGAGGGGTGTAAATAATGAATGGCGCAAAAAGCCGTCGCAAACGCACCTGCGGAATGACCCACCATTGCCGTAGGCGTAAAACGTTTGGCAACGACTTCAATCATTTCTGCATAGAGTAAAGCATTGAAATATTTACTACCCGATTCGCCATGTGCGGGCGCATCGAGGGCAACAACTGTAAAACTATTTTTGCGCAATTTATTGACCAAAACCTCCCATCGGGCGGCATTACTTTCCCAACCATGTGCCAACAGCACGGTGCCTTTGGTGCCTTCCCAGCGATAAGTTTGGATTTTTACATCGCCTAACGACAACGTTTCCCAAGTTGCCTCCCTCAAGGTTTGGCGGTTCTCATCGGTCAAACGACCTTTTCGAGGTCTGAATAATATCTCTGCCGTCTTTTGACCTGCTTTTAATTCAGAAAAAAAAGCCAATGTATTGAGATAATTGCGAAGCAATAGTAGTTGTATTTTTAAACGTATTTGTTTCATTTTGATAAAATGTTTGTTCAGACTTCAAAAATACTGATTCGTAGAATTCCTTTGGAAGGGGGTCATTTTTGACCGATTTTTTCTAATTCTGTTACCAAATTATCTAATTGCCAAGCATCTTCATTTTTGAATTCACCGATTTCTATTCGGCATAATTTGGTCAAATAGCCACCACTGTTACAGGCTTTTCCAAAATCGAATGCCAATGATCGAATATAGGTTCCTTTTGAGCATCGAACATAAAAACTAATTTCTGATTCTGTAATTTGTTGAACATCAAACTGATGTATTGTTATTCGGCGTGATTGTATTTCAACTTCTTCACCATTTCGAGCTGATTCATACAATCGTTTACCATCTTTTTTGATGGCTGAAAAAATGGGTGGTAATTGGTCTATTTCGCCCAGAAATTGTTGCCTTGCGGCTTCCATTACTGAGGGGGTGATGTGTTCAATCGGAAAACGCTCATTGACTTCTGTTTCAGCATCGTAGCTCGGTGTTGTTTCGCCTAATTTGATGATGCCTGTATAAGCCTTTGGTAAGCCCATAAATGAATCAATTTGTTTCGTCATTTTGCCAAAACAAACGATGAGCAAACCCGTCGCCAAAGGGTCGAGTGTGCCTGCATGACCGACTTTATATTTTTTATTTTTATACAGACGTGTCAACCGATGACGGAGTTTATTGACAACTGCAAACGATGTCCACCCCAATGGTTTATCAATGAGAAAGACACCGCCTTCAATAGCGGAATCAGTCAATAAAGGCGGTAATTCCTCGCACTGTGAGACTTTAATAATTTTATCGGTCATAAGTTTTAATATAGTGAGATATTTGAAAATCTCTTTTTATCAACAAAAACAATGAATTAAAGTGAGATTTAGTGTTTTTTGAAAAAAAAATATAAACTTTGTTCATAAGAGTATCATATCAAAGCAAACAATATTTCTCATTCTTTCAAACCGGTAGAACAATATGAAAAAAACTTTACTTATTCTCGGCTTTTGCTTCGTGTTTTTAGAACTCAATTACGCTCAAATGTCAGCAGGTGTGACCCTCGGTTGCATCAATTATCAAGGTGATTTGGTTAAAGGTTATGTTGACGTGAAAGAAATCAATATCGGCTATGGTATTCTCGTTGCCAAACGTTTCGATAATCCAAAATTTTCCTTGAAAGGACAGGTGCAATTGGGTGAAATTTCAGGCAATGATGCCAATTATTCTGACCGCCAACAACGGGGTTTAAAATTCACTTCACCCATTACTTTTGTCGGTTCTGCTATTGAATATGCACCTTTTGCAAGGAAAGCTTACAATTTAGATGGTGATTTTATACCTCAAAAGAATGTTTTTGTTTCGGCTGGTTTGGGTGTTACCTTTTTTAATCCGAAAGTTCAAGGCTTTGCTGCCAATGCTCCTGACAAAACTGCCGATATACCTAAAGCACTGTTAACCATTCCATTAGGTATTGGTCTTCATTTTGATATGACTGAAGAATGGGCATTGGCTCTTCAAGGTTCGTTTTTTATTGCTACTACAGATTATCTCGATGGCATTAGCGTAGCAGGGACACCCGGTAACAACGATTACTATTTTTTCTATGGCTTATCTCTTGCTCGGAAATGGGGCAAAAGTAAAGGTCATTAGGATATTCGGTACTCGGAATTCGGATATTCGAGTCATTAGTATTCAAAAGATTTTGTTTTTAATTTTACAAAAAGTTTCATTGCATTAAAAAAAGGTGCTTTTTGCTTGAAATGATATGTGAACACTATGTTCGGGG
>JAYTMI010000039.1:0-7108 GCA_043728625.1 Saprospiraceae bacterium
GCGTACCTAAAGTGACTTCCAGACCTTTATTTCTAACATTGCCAATATTGGTAACGGTTGTTAGGAAACCCGAAGAAGCTGGGATATCAATACTTTGCAACATGCTTTGCGTGAAACGCTGATAGAATTCAACGATTAAATTGACTTTTCCTTTAAACAAATCAGCATCAAAACCGATGTCTGTTTGTTTCGATTGTTCCCAACCCAAGTTGGCATTACCGAGCGAATTAATGGCTTGACCGGGTACGATTTTATTGTTAAATACATAATTGTCATAACCCAAAAGCTGTTGCGAAGTGAAATTGCCGATGTTGTTATTGCCCGATAAACCATAGCTTACACGGAGTTTTACATTATCAATCAAGTTGTTTTTAGGAAAAAACGGCTCTTCTGAAATCCGCCAACCGAAAGATGCAGCAGGGAAAGTGCCCCACCGATTGTCTTTGCCAAATTTGGAAGAACCATCCCGACGGACAGACGCATTGATCAAATATTTTCCTTTATAACCATAAGTCACACGTCCAAAATAGGACAATAAAGAGCCTTTTCCATTACCTGCCGAAGCTGTAACACCAGTGGCAACTGCGGCATTAATGGTTTGAATATAGTCATCGGCATAGCCACTGCCATTGACTTGTGTGCTTGTAAATGTCTCTTTTTGCGCCGAATAACCTGCCAAAGCCGTAATGCGATGGTCATTTATTTCTTTTGAATACGTCAAAGTATTTTCAGACAACCAGTTGTAGGTACGTGCAGAGTAGTTGTTACCTGTTGCCAAAGTTGGCGGCGGATTGCGGAAACCGCCGACGGTTGAAGGCACAAAACGGTCATTCAAATCAACTATGAAATCGGTATTGAAAGTGGTCAGAAATTTCAAATTAGGCATGATTTCCCAAGCAAAATACGTGTTGGCAAGTGCCCGAATGTTATCGGTTTTATTCACAGAATTGACCAACATATTGACTGTGTTCGCATTGTTGAACAAGCCCGCAGAGGTAATATTCGGCGTAAAACTGCCATCTGCTTGACGAACCGTTGGCAACGGACTGTTCAAATAGGACTGCGTGATAATGGCTGTATTAAAGTGTCCTTCTGTTTCAGCCAAGTGCCGAATCGAAAACGAAGGGGACAAATTCATACCCACAGTTATTGTTTTACTAAGATTGGCATCCATATTAGCACGCAGCGAAAAACGTTGAAAATCTGTATTTTTCAATACGCCTTGTTGATTGAAATAGCCCAAAGAAATCACGGAACGTATATTGTCACCGCCTTTGCTGATGCTCAAATTGTAGTTTTGCATCGGTGCAGACGGGCGTGAAATTTCGTTAAACCAATCCGTGCTGTTTGTTATGCTCGAAGGATTGCGGTAATCGGCAGCCACGTTATTGATATCAAAAGGTAAGTTTCTTATAGCTGCCAATTGTTGGGCACCCAGGATACGGTTTTGAGCGTATTCTTGTGAAGTCATCATGTGGACACGATTGTTTTCAGGAATCGTTTGTACACCTGTATAGGTGCTGAATTCGATGCTCGATACGCCTTTTTTCGCTTTTTTTGTTGTAATTAGAATCACACCATTAGAGCCACGAGAGCCGTAAATAGATGTTGAAGACGCATCTTTCAAGATAGTAATGTTTTCAATATCGTCAGGCGAAATTGTACTGAGGGGGTTACTAAACTTGCTATAATAATTCGTCATCGGAAAACCATCAATGACATATAGAGGGTCGTCACCCGCCCCGATAGAACCCGACCCTCGAATCCGAATCACAGGGCCACTGCCCGGCGTACCCGACACTTGGCTTACTTGAACGCCAGCCACTTGCCCTGCCATTTTTTGGTCTAAACTCGTCACAGGTAAATCTTTAATATTTTGACTTTTTATACTTGAAACAGCACCTGTCACATCGCGCCTTTCTTGCGTACCGTAGCCGACTACGATTAATTCATTCAGAGCACTGCCGTCTGATAAGATCACCTTTATTATGCTGGCGTCTGTTGTCACCTCTTGTGTTGCATAACCAACAAAAGAGACAACCAATGTGCTGCCCTTCGCAACGTTGTCAATTGTAAATGCCCCCTCAGTATCAACTATTGTACCATTAGATGTACCTTTTACAAGGACAGATGCACCGACAAGTGGCTCGTTTTTCGAATCTACTATTTTCCCCGAAATCCTATTTTGGGCAGATAGACTTGTCGTTATGCAAAATAAGCAGCATAAAATTCCTAATAAAGATTTTTTTACGGCTTGGAGTGAAGTTAATTCATTATTCATTTTTTTTAATTTTTTAATTATTAATTCTGATGAGCAGTTGGTTTGTAAACCAATTTTTCCAAAAAGTATAAATTGTGTTAAAAAAAAGTATACGCTTCATGATTGAATTAAACTTGAAGTATGTTTATATTTAATTATTGTTCTACGATTTAGGCTTTTTAAAATAAATAAATCTACATTTATGCTGCAAAAGTCAATTATATTTTGCTTACAGTATTTATCGAATCTGTACAATAATTTATACTTTTTGGAAATGGAGTTATATCGAAAGTATTTTACAGAAGAACAGTTACAAGATTTGAGCAAATCGCAACTCAATTGGGGTGTGAATGTTTTAAACCTTGGGCATAATATTCATCCATCTGCCCAGCCCTACCCTGATGAGAAGCATCCGCAATCCTATATTTTCAATTGGAATGCAGGTCGCATGTTGAGTGAATATCAAATTGTCTATATTCCAACAGGAAAAGGTATTTTAGAAGTACAAGATACGGAACCGATAATCATAGAAGCGGGCACTATTTTTCTACTTTTTCCTAACGTGTGGCATCGTTTTAAACCTATTTTTGAAATAGGATGGGAGGAGTTTTGGGTCGGTTTTAATGGGCATTATGTGTCATATTTAATGCGGCAAGACTGTTTTGACCCTCAAAATCCTGTTTTGAAAGTCGGTTTTGACAGCGAAATACTCAATATATTCATTCGTTTGATAGATACATCGAAGCAGGAGAGCATGGTTTTTTCACAAATGGCATCGTGCTTTGTGATTCAGTTGTTGGGCTTAGTCAATGCAGCAGCTTTGATAGTGGACAAAACTAAATCCCGCCAAGAACTAATTATCCAAACTATTCGCTTTAAAATACATGAAAATTGGAACAAAAATATTGATTTTGAACGTATCGCATCTGAAAACAATATCACCTACGATTGGTTTCGTAAGGCTTTTAAAGATATTATAGGCATTGCCCCTGGTCAGTATTTGTTAAATATCAAAATAGAAAAAGCGGCTCAAATGCTCCACGAAACCAATTTAACCATTTCAGAAATTGCAACCAAAACAGGTTTTGAAAATGAGTTTTATTTTTCCCGTATTTTTAAAAATAAAATGAATTGTACCGCGAGTAGCTATCGAAAGAAAGAATAATTGCCGGTGTACATCTTAAAATACTGAGGGGACCGCAATAACTATTGCAAGGGATACTTTGAATCGTAAATGCTACTGACATTCATGTTTTTTTTAGTGTATGTGCCTAATAATCTCTCATAAAAGAATCAAAAAGCCACAATTTTCCTATTTTGTGGAGAATGTAATTGTAAAACATCTCCTCCATATAACAATGAAAAATGAAAAATTTATTACTTTTTTTAGCCTTTTGTTGGCTATTTGCAAGCAATATTAAGGCACAAAATGTAGTCGAAGATTGGCTCATAACGCCAATGACGCAACGCAGCGAAATAAAAACGCTGGACAACGGCAAAGTCCTTGAACTCAACAATGGCTTGGTTGCAAGGCGTATCCAAATTTCACCGAATGCCGCCACCACGAGTTTTAAAAACTCGGTGAGTAATGAGCAATTTATACGCTCCGTGAGACCCGAAGCGCGGATTGTTTTGAATGGTAAAACCTACAACATCGGCGGTTTGTATGGTCAAAAAGAATATGCCTATCTATTGGAAAGTTGGATAAGCGATTTTACGAGTAATGATGCTGATTTTCAATACATTAGACATGAAATAACGGACGTGCAACCGCATCTCAGTAGTGGGCAGTAAAGTTGGGATGCTGCGATTACACGTGTGGTAGATGAGACAAAATTTTCGCTTTAATGTCATTGAAGTAGGTTTTCACCAATCCGCTAAAAGTCTTGTAAAACGTTATTTCGCAAGACTTTTTTTGTGTTTTTTATGCCAACTTGTTTAATGAAAACAAATAAACAATTGATAAAACGTGAAAAAACAGGATTATTCTCTAAATTGCTCCTAAAATTTGATAAAAGCATTTTCCAAAACGAAATCCAATAATATGAAAATTTGCCAACGGAATCTATTTATTTCTGGACTTTTATGTCTTCCTTTTTTTGCTACAGCTCAGAATAGTACTCTAAGTGAACGCCCTTTTACGCAAGCCTATGCCCTGCAAAAAGAACCTGTTATAGACGGAGAGGTGCTCAATGACCCCGTTTGGCAATCGGTGAAATCTTTTGGCGATTTGCGCCAATCGCAACCCAAATCAGGGGAATTGGCTTCTGAAAAAACGGCTATTCGTATTGGCTATACAGCGACAACGTTTTATCTGTCTGTTGTTTGCTACGATGCCAATCCAAAAGGCTTAGTTATTTCAGATGCACGCCGAGACGCACCACTTGACAATACAGATGCGTTCCTATTTATCCTTGACACCTACCACGACAGCCAAAACGGGTTTGTATTTGGGACAAATTCCGCAGGTGTTGAGTACGATGCACAAGTAGATAACGAAGGGCAAGGCAATATTAGCAATAACAGACAACAAGGCGGTGTTATAGGTGGTTATAATCTCAATTGGGACGCTTCTTGGACGGTCAAAGCCAAAGTGGGTGATTTTGGTTGGAGTGCAGAGTTTGCTATTCCTTTGCGCACTTTGCGATTTGCGACGGGTAAAGACGTTGTTTGGGGCATAAATTTTCAACGCAATATTCGTAAAACCAATGAAGTGGCTTATTGGGCACCTCTGCCGATTCAGTTTGATTTAAAACGCCTGTCGCTGGCGGGTAATTTGCGTGCATTGAGTTTGCAAAGCCCAGGAAATTTGAAACTGATTCCTTATGTTTTGGGGCAAGTGGCAAGAGACTTTACGGCAAATCCTTCTCAAACAAAATTCAAACCTGAAATCGGAGGCGATGTCAAATACAGTGTCACGCCCAGTATTACCCTTGATTTGACCTACAATACCGACTTTGCTCAAGTAGAAGTGGACGAACAACAAGTCAATCTTGATCGTTTCAACCTCTTTTTTCCTGAAAAACGTCCTTTCTTTTTAGAAAACGCAGGCTTGTTCTCTGTGGGTAGCCCGGGTGAAGTGGATCTGTTTTTTAGTCGGCGCATTGGCATTGGCGGTAGTGGTCAAGTTGTGCCTATTATTGGGGGTTTAAGGCTTTCTGGCAAAGCGAAAAACACCAATTTGGGTATTCTAAGTATGTTTACAGATGATATAGAGGGTTCAAAAATTCAAAAAAATAGTTTTATTGTTGCGCGAGTCAATCAACAATTTGGCGCACGGTCTTCCTTAGGTGGTCTTTTTGTTAACCGCAAAGGTATGGGCGATTTGTCCGATGACCACAACGCCACATTTGCGATGGATGGTAAATTGGGCTTGGGTAAAAAAGCGCAATTATCAGGCTTTATCGCCAAAACATCAACGCCAGGGGTGACTTCAGGCGACCATGCTTTCAAATTTCAAAGCCAATATGAGTGGAATGGGTGGAATATCAACGCTGCTTACTCAGAGGTTGGCGAAGGCTTTAACCCCGAAGTCGGATTTTTACTGCGCGAAGATTTTCGCAAACCCGAGTTTTTGATTCTTAAAAAGGTGCGTATGAACAACAAGTTTGGCTTATTGGAAATTCGTCCGCATACATCTTGGCGGAGTTATTGGGACTTTCAAGGTCAGTTAGTGACAAGTTTTTGGCACGTTGACAACCATTGGGCTTTTACAAATGGCACAGAAGTACATACAGGCATTAACTTCACGACTGAGGGGGTCTATAAACCATTTGAGATTTCAAAAGGCGTAACTGTTCCCATCGGGATGTACAATCATAAAGAAGCACAATTGGTGTTTTTTACGAACCAAAGTAAGCCCGTTTATATCAGTACACGCCATGTTATTGGCGGTTTTTTTGGAGGCAGGCGCTACAATAATTCAGTGACCGTCGGTATTCGTTTTGGCGATAAATTTAACTCTGCCTTCATTCTCGACCGCAATGATATCAACTTGCCCAATGGTAATTTTAAAACAAACATTATTCGGTCACGTCTCTCCTATTCTTTTACACCCCGTCTGTATGTCCAAAGTTTAGTCCAATATAACAGTGTTGTAGATGCTTGGTCTGCCAATTTCCGCGTCGGTTGGTTACAACAAGCGAATACTGGGTTGTTTTTAGTTTTAAATACAACAACTTTAAAAGGCGACCCGAACAATAGAAGTTTTATAGTGAAATATTCTCGGATGTTTGATGTGTTGAAATAGGAAGATTTGGTATCCGCCTCAGTATTTTTGCCGTTTTTACTGTTTTTTGTCAAATATTACCTGAAATGTCGTCAAATATCGACTGAAAGTCCATCATTTATCGCCCGAAACCTTGTTAAATCTATCCCAGTCAGTCAATTCATAATCCACTGATTACTACTTATAAACCTTGCCATCTTTCATTACAAAAACCACCTCTTCCAAAACACTAATATCGGTTATTGGATTTCCCTTAACTGCAATAATATCTGCAAATCGCCCAACTTCAATAGCACCTATTGAATTGTTTCCTATTAAATCAGCAGGGCTGAGTACAGCCATTTGGTTATTTGTCATTCAAGAGGAATAAAACAGTAAAATCTGATGTCTTGCACACACAAGGCAGCGCGGGCAGCCAAAAGTATGCGCCAAAATGCCAAAAAGAGCCGAAAATAGCTCTGTAACAACTTGATTGAAGTGTATTTTTTTTGTCATTCAGCAGGAATTGTTAACCCCAATTTTCTAAAACAAAAAAAAAGCCTCACTGGGAAGCTCGTTTAGGAAGAAATTAAAATATTGAAAACCCATAGAAAAAAGGGGATTGTGCTTGGACTTGAGAT
>JAYTMI010000040.1:0-7018 GCA_043728625.1 Saprospiraceae bacterium
CGGTGTCGTCTAAAACGGAATGACGCAGTAAAGGGGTTCGAGTACCATGTTCGGGGAACTTTAAAAGTTCCCCGAACATAAAGCTCCTCACCTACAAACGAAGCGCGTCATTAGTAACGCAGTGAAAGAACCTGTCTAATATTTTCATACAGGTTCTTTCACTGCATTCAGAATGACAAAAGGTACGTATTTCATTAAAAAAAATGGACAAATAGGCTTATTTTGTCCTTAAAATCATATAAAATGAAGCAAACGTTCATATCAATCATAGCTATCTTTTTTATTATTAATCAAGGCTTATTTGCACAAAATAAATTAACTGGTTCGGTTAAAGATGACCAAACCAAAGAAGGCTTGATAGAAGCCACCGTCTATATCACCGACTTAAAAATAGGGACCACGACAGACGAAAATGGTCATTTTACTTTTGACAATGTGCCGAATGGCAATTATTTATTTGAAGTCAAATATATTGGTTATAAAAATCATATTGAACGTGTTAAAATAGATAAAAACACGACACTCGATTTTCTTTTAAGTTCAGCCGTTTCGGAGCTCAATGCGGTCGTGGTTACAGCTGTCACACACGCAACGGAGTTAAAACTAAGCCCTTTAGTCATTAAAGCGGTTGATAAAAACGCCTTGAATCAAAACGCTTCTACTAATTTGATTGATGGTTTGAAAAATGTGCCAGGTGTCAATCAAATAACAACAGGGGCAGCTATTTCTAAGCCGATGATTCGGGGTTTGGGCTACAATCGAGTGATTACTTTGTACGATGGCATACGTCAAGAAGGGCAACAATGGGGCGATGAACACGGCATTGAGATTGATGAATACGCCATTGATAAAATCGAAATCGTCAAAGGTCCGGGCAGTTTGATGTATGGTTCTGATGGCATTGCGGGCGTTTTGAATTTTATCTCGCCCAAATCACCGCAGCCTGAATCCATAAAAACGCAGTTTGTGTCCAATTATCAAACGAATAACAATCTTTTTGGCTATTCATTGTCCAATGCAGGCAATAAAAAGGATATTCAATGGTTGGCTCGTTTCAGCCAAAAAGGGGCGGGCAATTATCAAAACGCTTACGATGGCAAGGTTTATAATTCAGGATTTAATGAATTGGACGGTGGTTTGTTTTTGGGCATTTCCAAAAATTGGGGTTACACGCATTTGACACTCAATACTTTTAATACAAAACTCGGTATTACTGAGGGGGGGAGAGACAGTCTCGGTCATTTTACTTTTGCAAAGCCCGATGGTTTTGGTTCGACAGAAGAGGTGACTGTAACGTCAAATGATTTGAACAGCCGCAGCATCGGTTTTCCGCATCAAGTCATTAATCATCAAAGAATTATATATAATAATTATTTCATACTCAACAAAGGAACACTGAATGTAGATTTGGGTTTTCAAAACAACAAACGGCGTGAATTTGGCGATGTTTTAAACCCCAATAATACTGCCTTGTATTTCGATTTATCTACTTTCAATTACAGCGCACGTTACAATATTGAAGATATACACGGTTGGGAATTATCGTTTGGCGTAAGCGGTATGCGGCAAAAAAATGTGAATAAAGGTTTAGAGTTTTTGATACCCGATTACAGCCTTTTTGATGTCGGTGGATTTGTATTTGCTGAAAAGCATTTTGATAAAAAACTAACCCTTGCTGTGGGTTTACGCCTTGATAATAGGCATATTAAGGCACAACAACTCATTTTGGACAGCCTGGGAATACCTACAAATGTTAAAAATAATACGACACAATTGAAGTTTCCTGCTTTTCAAAAAGACTACGGCAGCTATACAGGAAGCATGGGTTTGTCTTACCAAATCAATAAAAAACAGACCTTAAAATTGAACCTTTCTCAAGGTTTCCGCGCGCCGAACATCGCTGAAATTGGTTCAAATGGCGTACATGAAGGCACTTATCGGTATGAATATGGCAATCCAGATTTGAAATCAGAAGTGAGTCATCAGATAGATTTGGCGTATTTTTTAAACAGCGACCATGTGACTTTTGAATTAACGCCTTTTGCCAATTTCATTTCTAATTATATTTTTTCTGAAAAATTGACAAGCGTTGCGGGCGGTGATTCTATTCCGAATCCTTCTGACAATATACCCGCTTATAAGTTTACACAAGGCAATGCACAGCTTTTAGGAAGCGAAATATATGTTGACATACATCCGCACCCTTTGGATTGGCTGCATATCGAAAATGCGTTTTCTTTTGTTCAAGCGATTCAGCAAAATCAGTCCGACAGCACCAAATATTTGCCTTTTATTCCCGCCGCCAAATATCGAGGTGAATTGAGAGCACAATTTAAAACCGTAGGAATATTGTTAAATGATGTGTATATCAAATTTGCGATTGACTATTATTTTGCACAAAATCGTTTTTACGCCGCTTTTGGAACAGAAACCGCTACGCCTGCTTATACATTATTGAGTGCTGGCATCGGTGGCAACATAAAAGCCTTTAAACGCAAAGACTTTATGAGCCTTTTTATCAGTGCCGAAAATTTAGCAGATGTCGCGTATCAAAGCCATTTAAGTCGGCTCAAATACGCCCCAGAGAATTTAGCGACGGGTAGAGTAGGGGTTTTTAATCAAGGTCGGAATGTGAGTGTGAAGGCGATTTTTAACTTTTGAAATCTATTTTGAACGGCGTTTATGTTCGGGGAACTTTTGAAGTTCTGTTGTGCGAACTAAACTTAGGTTCCCCGAACATGGTGTCCGAATCGAAATAATATTCTGAACAAAAAAAGAGTCGCTGCCTTTTGAGACAGCCTCTTTTGTTATTCAACAAAAAAAGATATTCATACTGAGGGGGGCTATTTTGTGAGTAAATAGAAGGGGTTTATTTAAAAATTATTACGCCAGAATTTTTTAAATTTGCAAGACCACCTAAACATTTGAACAATCGGTTCTATTTGAAAACATAATAAAAACACTTAACAAATGAGAATTTTTACCTTGTTTTTCCTCGTTTTTTCAACCAAACTCATGTGCCAAACCATTGGTACTTTCTCTTCAGTCACACCAACAGCGCAAACAGAACAGTTTGTAATACCTGCAACGCACAGAATGCAAAAGCTGATGCAATCGGGCGAACCACTGAGTGCGGGCGGAACATTGAAAGGCACACCAGACTTTACCTGTTATGTGCCGATAGCAGGCAGCAGCACAAATGGCTATGTGACAATCAGCCATGAAGAAGCACCTGGCGGCTTATCGGTGCTGGATGTCAACTATAATAATATGTCTAAACTCTGGTCAATCACCCATTCAGAAGCCGCTGACTTGACTGCCATCAATGGATTAACCGCTGCAAATTGTTCGGGCGGATTAACGCCGTGGGGAACGGTTTTGAGTGGCGAAGAATATGTTTATACATCAGACTTCAATGCAGATGGCTATAATGATGTTGGTTGGCTCGTCGAATTTGACCCTGTTTCGCGAAAAGCACTTCGGAAATTATGGGCTTTGGGTTGTGTGCCACATGAAAATGCGGCTGTGTCATCTGATGGCACAAAAATATATTTTGGTGCTGATAATACGGACAATGGTTATTTATACAAATTCGTTTGTACCACTGCTAATGACCCAACTGCTGGAACATTGTACGCTTTGCAATTGACGGGAGGCGGCAACGGCACTTGGGTCGTCATTCCGAATACAACACAAAGCGATAGAAACAATACAATATCGTTGTCGGTGACGGCAGGAGCGACGAATATCAATCGTATTGAAGACGTAGAAATTGGTCCCAATGGCAAAATTTACGTCACTTCAACGACTTTTCACGAAATTTATCGGTTTACGGACAATGGTTTGACAGTTTCAGGTTATGAAACTTATGTATCTGACCAATGCTACAATATTAATGGGACTTGTGAACCTTATGGTTATGTAGGTGAAGCAGGCAACGACAATTTAGCCTTTGATGGCGAGGGCAATTTATGGATTTTAAACGATGGCAGTCGCAATCATATTTGGGTTGTCGGTCCATCTCATACGGCTGGAGGGACGAATGATGTTCGATTATTTGCCACGACACCCGCAGGTTCAGAACCCACAGGTATCACATTCTCACCGGATTATAAATTTATGTTTATTTCTATACAACATCCCAATACAGGCAACACGGCTTCTCAAACCGATGCAGCTGGCAATGCCATTGTTTTTAATAGAGGGACGACACTTGTTGTAGCGCGACAAGAATTTTTAGGAACAATACCGTTACCCATTGATATTCAAGACTTTACAGCAAAAAACTATAATGAAAAACAAGTTACATTACAATGGCATATTTTGAATACAAAGGATATTCAGAAAATCACAATTGAGCGCAGCAATGATGGTCTTTATTTTGAAAAAATAGGGGAGGAGAGCCCCCCTCAGTATAATGAGCGATTTGTTGATACAAACCCTTGGTTATCAACAAATTATTATCGTTTAAGATTCAAAGAATGGGATGGAAAAGAAACTTTCTCTAAAATTGTATCCATCGTATTAACAGACGATTTACCTAAGTTACGGGTAGCTTCAAATCCTTTCGATAATGAAGCCAATCTTTTATTTTCAAATTTTAAAGGCACTGCTAATTTTAAAGGCACTGCTAAAGCTGTTCTATATAACGCCATGGGCATAGCTGTTTGGACAAAAATCATAACGGATAATGACGGGTCATTTACACTGGGTCATTCGCTGCCTTCGGGTGTTTATTTTTTAAAAACATTCAATACGACACAGCAGATGTTGCAACCGATAAAAATAGTAAAGAGGTAGAAAGTGACGGCTTAACTCATTGATTGCTAATGCTTTTGCATTATTTCACTATAATATATATTATGTTAATTAATTAAGAGGGCTTTTCTAATTTAACAAACTATTCACCATCATCTACATCATTTTCAGCACCCATTTCAGCCTGACCACTAACAAGCGCAGTAAAAGTTGTTTTCTTAGATACATAATATTGCCAAACAATTGACCCCCTCAGTATACCTGCTTTATTATTAGGTGCTATGCGTTCTTTTTCAATCATTTGCGTAATGAGTTTTCTTTTTTTTAGCATATAAAAGAAATTGCCGTAAAAACTAAAATGCGCTTTTATTATGGATGCACAATGTTTGAATTGACCACTAAACAAAAATTTTACGCCTGCAACGCCATCTAACAAAAGACGTGTTGGAATCAACCACAATAGTTTAGTTGTCGTTTCATTTTTTAAAATGGCAAACAGACTATTTCTAAAATTCAAGTAAGTTTTACGTGGGCTCAAATAATCCATTGTCCCTCCTCCAACATGCCTAACAACACCTTTGGGTTGCACCATGACCTTATACCCTGCCCTTTTCATTCGCCAACACACATCAATTTCTTCCATATGCGCCCAAAAGTCTTCATCAAAACCACCGAAACGATGCCATAAATCGGCTCTGACGACCATCGCAGCACCTGAAGCCCAAAAGATTTCGGCTTCATCGTCGTATTGTTTGCGGTCTTTTTCAATGGTATCAAAGACACGTCCACGACTGAACGGATAGCCCAAAGTGTCTATCCATCCACCGCCAGCACCCGCGTATTCAAATTTTCGTTTTTTGTTATAACTTAAAATCTTTGGTTGAACGGCAGCAATCGTTTTGTCGGCATCCATCATGTTGATAATAGGTGTCAACCAACCTTGTGAGACACGACAATCGGAATTGAGTAAAACATAATAATCGTAACCTTTTGGCACATCTACAGAGCGTGGACGCAATTTTTTATGTTTCAAAGCCTCATTATAACCTTTTGCGAAACCAAAATTTTCTGGCAATTCCACAACGCGTACGCGGTCCACGCCCATCAAGGCAGGAATACCGTCTAAATTGAGTTCGCGCACTGTTTCAACACTGTTATCGGTTGAACCATTATCTGCGACAATGACATCAAAATTGCCATATCGAGAACCACAAACAGAGGGCAAAAAGAGCTTCAAATACTGAGGGGTATTCCAATTCAATATGACTATTGCTACATGCGAAATAAGTTGATTTTCAATATTTTGTAAGACTTCACGACTTTCTCTTTCATCGTCGGCGAGTTGAATGACAAGCGATTCGAGGCTGTCGAAATAACGGTCAGGGCGTAGGAATTGAACCAATTCGACCTTCACTTTTTGACCATAAATATCTTCATTAAAATCAAAAATATTGACTTCAATTGTCTCATTATCATGCTCTTTTAAGACAGGTCTATTGCCTCGATACATCATACCTTTACGCAATTTACCATCGGGCAGATGTACAAAAACGGTGTAAATGCCATGTGGTGGCAACAGTTTATTTTTCTCCGTTACCGTTAAATTAGCCGTTGGAAAGCCAATTTCTTTACCAATTTGTTGACCTTTAACCACTTCACCAGTAAAACTGAAATAATGACCCAACAAACGATTCGCTGATCGGATATTGCCTTTTTCAATCGCTCGCCTAATTTTTGTAGAAGAAACAGCAATTTCATCAATCACTTGCTTTTCAATTTCAATGACTTCATAGCCAAATTTTGGTGCTAATTTCTGCAAAAGTGCCGTATCCCCTACCCGATTCGCGCCAAAACGGTGGTCGTAACCAATAACAATATAAGTGGGTTTAAACCTTTTGTAGAGGAGGTTTTCGATATAGGCTTCTGGTGTTTGTTCTGAAAATGCCTTTGTAAAAGGCACGACAACAACGACATCAATGCCGTATTTTTCCAACAACTCAACCTTTTCTTCGATGGAATTGAGCAATACAACTGACTTATCGTTGGGTTGAGCAACAAGACGTGGGTGTGGATGAAAAGTAATGACAACTGATTGACTATCAATACTTTGCGATAATTGTTTGACACGTTCCAATATGCGCTGATGTCCACTGTGGACACCATCAAAAGAACCTATTGTGACAACAGTGTTCTGAAAAACGGGTAAGTCTTCAAGGCTAAAATACACTTTCATAATGGGGGCAAAATTAAAATATTTATT
>JAYTMI010000041.1:0-2096 GCA_043728625.1 Saprospiraceae bacterium
CATATTAAAAACTTGCCGCAAGTTCCAAACTTGCGGCAAGTTGAAGTTGAAACTAAAATCTAATTAACAATGAAAATCATCCGTTACGTCCTTTACGACATACTCCGTAGCCGCATGATTATCGGCTACACCGCTTTTTTATTGCTCATTTCAGCCGCCCTTTTTGCGACAGAAACCAATGCGTCAAAAAGCGTTTTGAACCTTTTAAACATCGTTCTCATCATCGTTCCGTTGGTCAGCGTCATTTTCACGACGATACATTATTACAACTCCTATCAATTCATCGAACTGATGCTGGCGCAGCCCATAGAGCGCATACGGTTGCTTATTTGTGAGTTTGCAGGTGTTATTTTATCACTTTCCGCCGCTTTTTTAATCGGCATCGGCATACCAGTTTTGATTTTTTCGGCTGATGGCGCAGGTATTTCGTTGCTGCTGTCAGGCGTTTTATTGACATTTATTTTTTCAAGTATCGCCTTTTGGGTAGCTGCCGTCACGCAAGACAAAGCCAAAGGCATAGGCGTTGCTTTGATGTTGTGGTTTTATTTTTCCTTGATTTACGACTTTCTAATCTTGTTTTTGATGTTTACATTCAGTGATTATCCGCTCGAAAAAGCGATGTTAGGCTTTACGGCTTTGAATCCGATTGATTTAGGTCGTGTATTCGTTATGTTGCAAATGGACGTTTCCGCAATGATGGGCTATACTGGTGCAATTTACAAGCAGTTTTTCGGTTCGGCATTGGGCATGAGTTTCGCTTTTGGTGTCATGCTTTTGTGGGCAATTGTACCCTTGTATTTTGCGATTCGGGTTTTTAAAAAGAAGGATTTTTAATGCCACAGACCCCTCTGTAAGAAGACAAAAGGCAATAAGCAAGATGCAAGGGCTTCCTACTTTATTTAAATTTATCCTTTTTTCAAAGAATGATCTTCAAAAGCCAAGGGTAACAGTGATAACGCAGATTCAAAAATGAATGTCGAGCCATCTATTTTATGTAAAATAACCTTGATATTCTGCCGTTGATTCTGCTCCATTTCAACGATAACTTGTCTGCAAAATCCGCAAGGTGTTGTAGGCATTAAAGAATTTGATTTTAAAGCAGTAATGGCAATAACCATGATTTTATTGTCTGGAAAATTCCCATGAACATAATTCAAGACCGTACGCTCGGCACATGTACCCGAAGGATAAGCGATGTTTTCTTGATTATTTCCTGCGAAAACATCTCCATTGTCAAGTAAAAGGGCTGCTCCGACAGGGAAATTTGAATACGGGGAATAAGATTTTTTTGCAATATCAATAGCTTTGCTTATCAATGTTACGTCCATTTCTGCCAGTTCATCCAACGTTGAGTATTCAAAATATTCTAAATTTATGCTCTTTTTATTCATTTGTGCTGCTGTTTTAATAAGTTAAGTTTGTTTGTAATTGCTTAGTTGTAGCACGAACTGAAGTTCGTATTACGATACCCCCTCAGTAAATCGTCCTTTTTAAGCTATTTCAAAAGCAATTTTCATCATATCATTATAAGATTGTTCTCTCTCTTTTTGACTTGAACTCGCTCCTGTCACAATATTATCGCTGACTGTCAAGACAGAAAGGGCTTTCGCACCCAATCGTTTGGCGAGCGTAAAAAGCATTTGAGACTCCATTTCGACACCTAAAATGCCATGTTTTTCCCAAATGTCCCAACGGTTCGGTACATCATCATAAAAAGTATTCGTGCTAAATATGGGTCCTTGTATTGTTTTGATATTCAAACGTTTAGCTGTTTCAACTGCCTTATAAAACAAATCAAAATCAGCCGTAGCAGCATAGTGCATCCCTTTAAAATACAAGGCATTGGCATCACTATCACCCGATGCACTCATGGCAATCAGCACTTGACCTAAATCCAAATTTTTTTGAATAGCCCCGCACGTACCTACTCGAATGATATTTTTTACACCGTAAGTGTTTATCAATTCGTTGACATAAATGCTCACGCTGCCCATGCCCATACCCGAGCCTTGTATCGAAACCCTTTTGCCTTTATAATAGCCTGTGAAGCCAAACATGCCTCTGACTTTATTGTAACAAACCACGTCTTCGAGCAT
>JAYTMI010000042.1:0-2809 GCA_043728625.1 Saprospiraceae bacterium
GCGGATTGAATGTCGTGTTTTACCTGCGGGACCATCGGTTGTGGACTCGACGGCAAATGCCGCATTTTGGCTCGGTTTGATGGTGGGTTATGCTAAAAACTATGATGATGTCACAAAGCATATCAGCTTTGAAGACGTGAGCGACAATTTTTATAAAGCAGCTAAATTTGGCTTTGATACAAAATTTACATGGTTTAACGATGCTAAAATAAGTCTTAAAGATTTGATTATCAATGAGTTAATTCCTATGGCACGAGAAGGTTTAGAATCGCAAGGTATTGACCAAAAAGATATTTCACGTTACATGGGCATCATAGAGGAGCGAGCAAAAGCCCAAATGACGGGTGCAAGATGGCTACTACGGGCTTATACAAAACTCGTAAAAGAAGTGACACCCGATGAAGCACTGACGACCGTTACGGCAGCCATTGCTAAAAATCAATGGGCTGAAAAACCCGTTCATACTTGGGAATTGCCCGAACCGAATGCGCTTGAAAATTATCAACCTTCAGCTCTTAAAGTTGAAGAATTTATGCAAACAGACCTCTTTACAACGCAAAAAGAAGATATTATAGAATTTGTAGCTCAACTGATGGACTGGCGAAAAATTAGATATATGCCCGTAGAAGATGCAAAAGGGAAGTTGGTGGGCTTGATAACTTCACGGTTATTGTTACGTGAGTTTACACAAAACAAAGAATTGACTGAGGAAAATCACACGACTGTCGGTGACATAATGATAGCAAATCCAATAACGGTCAAACCAACAGTAAAGCTTGCAGAAGCCCTTAAATTGATGCGTGAAAATCGTATCGGTTGTTTACCTGTCGTCAATGATGACCATGAATTGGTGGGTATTATTACCGAAATGGATTTTTTGCGAATTTCTGCAAGGTTAATTGAGCGCGTTGAAAAATAAAGCAAAATGCAAACTTTTAGGACAGAACTAAAACCGCAAAAGGCTTCTTTTGATATTGATTATCAATGCTTTACATTGGGCATCGGCTCTTGTTTTATTGAAAACATAGGGGCGATGCTCGATGCAAGGCAGCTGCCTTTTTTTCAAAATCCGTTTGGGATTGTCTATAACCCCCTCAGTATAGCGCAGCAATTGGCAGCAATTATTAGCTTAGAAGACAACACGAAGCATTATTTTTTTACAAAAAAAGACCTTTTTCAACACAATGGTTTGTGGGGTTCGTTGCAACATCATGGCAGATTTTCAGGTGAAAACTGCGATTTGGTGTTGAATAACATCAATGATAGCCTTGAAACGGCTCGTGATTTTTTCAAAAAAACAAACCGCATCTTGCTCACATTGGGCACAGCAAATGTTTTTTCTTGGAAAGAAACGGGTGAAGTGGTGGCAAATTGTCATAAAATACCCCCTCAGTATTTTGAGCAAAAAAGGTTAAATGTGGAAGAAATTGTTTCTCATTTTAAACCCATTTTTGAAAAAATATTTTTACAAAACCGTGATTGTCAAATAATTATAACGGTTAGCCCTATTAGACATATACGTGATGGTTTGGTAGAAAACAACCGTTCAAAAGCCGTTTTGCTGTTGGCAGCAGATGTTTTAAGTCAGTTTTTTGACCATGTTCATTATTTCCCTGCGTATGAAATTGTGATGGACGATTTGCGGGATTATCGCTTTTATGAACGTGATATGATTCACCCGAACCCCACAGCGATTGAGTACATTTGGCAGTTTTTTGCAGAAACTTTTTTTGATAAAAAGACAAGAAGCATCATTCAAGAAGTGGAAAAAATCAACGACATGTTGGCGCATCGTCCTTTACATGGTGCGGATACTGAGGGGTATCAAAAATTTCGAGAACACTTGGAATTGAAGATTTTAGCATTACGAAAACAATATTCTTTCTTAGATTTTTCAAAAAACAAAAGGCAGTAGAGCAACTTTCGCGCTCTGCTGCCTTTTGTTTTTAAAGCGAAAGACTTATTAGTTGCTTTCAACTTTTTTCTTTTCAGGCTCTTCCATGCCTTTGCGAAGTTCGTCCTCAACATTGGCACGAGCTGAATTGAACTCCTTGATGCCTTTGCCAAGACCGCGCATGAGTTCTGGAATTTTATTGCCACCAAAAAGCAAAAGGACGATGACGAAAACAAAAAAGATTTCTTGACCGCCCAAACCGAATATTAGAAATAATGAATTCATGTCTTTGAATTTTTATTATTTTAAAAAATTAAAACCTTACATAGTTGCACACAAAGGTAAAATGTTTTGATGAGAATTGGACATCGTTTTTGTTAATTCGTTTAATCTCTGAAAGATATTACACAATTATGTTTAAAATTGAGAAAAATAAATGTTATGGGAAAATTGGTATAAAATTTTCATGTATGTATTATTCAATTTATAAGATAAATGCAAACTGGACTTTACTGCTTTAAGAAGGCTGCAAAATCAGTTGTTTTTAAAGTGTGAGAGTATTAAAATTGCATTTTGGAATGATTAAATAAATTGTTTTTATTACTATCTAAGTATCATTTTCAACGCGTAACTACTATTGGAGACATGAATCTGAAAAAACTCTGTTATTCCGTCTTTATATGCTCATTATCGTTTTTTGCATCAGCACAAACGGATAATTCTACTGTCGCTGCCAACAAGGAAGACAATATTGAGATGGTGAAATCTATTGACAAGAAAGAGGGATCTGCAGCAGAGGTTTCCAAAACTTCTATTCAACCTCGACGGCGCATCGTTAATGGCAGCACAAAAGCCAACATAAAAAATGCCACTCTCTTGAATAGCGATAAAGATGATTTTTCGCCTGCTTTTTAT
>JAYTMI010000043.1:0-9106 GCA_043728625.1 Saprospiraceae bacterium
GTGCAATGTTGATAAATTTTTAGAGAAAGACCAATATATCGTCGGTTCAAATAAAATAAAACTTAAAAATGTCACCAGCCGCCGTACAAGAACGAGCCTACAAACGGATTTAGCGACCTTGTATAAACAAAAAGATTTACCCGAAATTTTAGTTGGTAAATCGAAATCAGGTGCTTGGTTTTGGTATAAAGAACAGCAAGACCCACATCCTGATAGATTTCGGCGTTGGCTGTATCAAAGTTTTGCAAGTGAACCTACCATTTATAAACAGTCTTTTCGTGAGGCTACGGTTAAAAACATGGAGCAATATCTAAAAAATATTGGTTATAACTATCCTGCTGTCCATGCAGACCATGATTTTAAAAATAAGGATAAGGGTATAGCGACCATCACCTATACAGTAGATCCAGGGACTTTATACGTCATTGATTCCTTAAAATTTGCCAGCTATGATACTGCAATCTTGTATCTGTTGCATGATACAGGTGATAAAACGGTTTTGTCTAAAGGACAACCGCTTGATTTAAGGCTGTTTGACCAAGAGAAACAGAGGATTACAACAGTACTTAATAATTTTGGATATGCTCGTTTTACACCTAACTACATCACTCAATTGGAAGCCGATACAACGTTTGTACGTTTCAATAGCAAAAATGAAAGGCTTGTCAATGTCACTCTGACCGTTCAAACACCCAATGACCGACCCACTCACCAGAAATATACGACGGGTGAAATAACGGTTTATCCTAATTTTGACGCAAGGAGAGGCGAAACAACCGCTTTTGATACCATTATTGCAGATAGAAAGAAATTCAGTACTTACGATGGTATTTTGGGTTTGAAATTAGCCCCCCTCAGTAATGCTATCCCCTTGAAACAAGGCGAGTTGTATAGTAAAGAAAAAAATGATAAAACGGTTAGGCAATTGACTAATTTAGGTGTTTACAAATTCGTCAATATCAAACCTGATGTAGATAAGGACGATCCTACTGCTATTTCATACAAAATATATTTAACGCCTGCTAAGAAAATGAGTTTTGACGCAGGTGTTGAAGTCAATTATTCCAATATTAATGTGTCAAATAGTGGCAGCCGTTTAGGTCGAATTGGTTTAGCAACGGATTTAGGCTTCAATCATAAAAACCTTTTTGGTGGTGCGGAACGCTTTAATTCTCGTTTTTCAGTAGGTCTTGACCGTTCACTGTCGTTTAATAAGGAAGCGGTCAATGGCTTATCGTTTGACATTCGTTTTGACAATACGCTTTCGATTCCCAAATTTATAAATTTATCAAATTCATGGCTGCTTTTCAACAAAATAGGTCTTGTAAAATCGGCTTTTTATAAAGATTTGAAGGAAAATGCCAGTTCAGAACTTACATTGAGCTATATTTTTAGCGACCGTTTGAGTTTGGATTTGTATCAAATACAACAGTTTAACCTTGGTACGCGCTATGTTTTAAAGCGCAAAAACGGTGCGGAACAGTTTATCATTAGCCCTACGGGAGTTGAATTGCAATTAACTCGTCGGACGGCCAACTTTGATAAGATAGCAGATGAACGTCTTAGACGCAGTTTGACCCCTCAGTTAATGACAGGTTTTTTGGGGCGTTCGTTATCTTATGAACGAAAAGGAAAAGTCAATTCTTTCGGTGAACGTTTTCAGTTTATCAGCAATATTGAACAATCAGGATCAGAGGTTTTACTTTTGGAAAAGTTATTTAACAAAGGGAATGTTTATAAATTGACGGATTCATTGCCTTTTTCAAAGTTTCTGCGTGGCGATATAGAATTGCGTTATAACAGGCAAGTGACAGCAAAAAGATTATTTGCAGCAAGGCTTTCAATGGGTATTGCTAAGAGTTTGGATAGTGCACCCGTTCCTTATTCTCGGCAGTTTTATGTTGGTGGACCTAATAGTATTCGAGGTTGGATTATTAGAGATATTGGACCGGGAGGTTATCATGATTTTTCACTTGATACTGCCGAGACAAAAGCTTTTCCTTTTCAAGCGGGTGATTTGAAATTGGAGTTTAATTCGGAGTTTCGTTTCCCTCTTTTTTGGCGTTTCAACACTGCTATACTTTTCGATGCGGGAAATATATGGAATATTAAAAAAGACTCTAAACTTCCAAATGGCAATATTGATAAGTTTTGGTTCGACCAAATAGCTATCAGTTCCGGCATTGGTTTGCGTCTTGATGTGACTTATGCGACGATTCGCTTAGATTTTGGCTTCAAATTGCGTGAACCATATGAAGCGAATGGCAATAATTGGATTCCTGTCAATGAATATTCATGGAAGCGCAACGTCAATCCCAATTTCGCTATTGGTTTACCTTTTTAGTTATTGGTTATTGGGGATTAGTTATTGGGGATTGGTTTTAACCAATAAGCAATCCCCAATAACTAATCCCCAAACAGAAAAAGCTGTTTCGAGTGCATCGAAACAGCTTTTTTGTTTATGAAAGAGAGAAATGAACGCTAATATTTTCGTTTTTCTTTTTTCTTTCGGGCTTTGAACATATTGCCTCCGTTGTCATTATTGCCAGCAGGAGAACCTGTTCGTATCATTGCGCATCGGAAACCGATTTTGCTATCTGATTTGTCTTCATCTTTGAAGCGTCGTGTACCTGGAGATAACCAGTAAGCACGATCCGCCCAAGAACCACCTTTGATAACACGTGCTTTGTCGCTGATAAGTGTTTTCTTGCCATAATCATACATCGGTTGATTCTCGAAATATTTAGAAGTCGAGTCACCGTCCATGTAGTCATAGAGTTTTGAACGTTTGTAGTTATCGCGGTTGGCAACCTCGTCGTCATGTTCATCGCGGTATTTAAGACGACCTGTTGTGTCGTCTTTTACAGGTTTTCCTTCTTCATTCAATACTTTACGCTTAAAAGAGTTACCACGGAAAGGGTCGAGGTCTTGATTGTCTGCATCACGTAAAGCTAAACTTGTCATTGGACGATAAACATCCATAGTCCACTCATTGACATTGCCAGCCATATTATAAAGACCATAATCGTTTGGCCAGAATGAACGGACAGGAGCTGGACGAGCCGAGTGGTCATTCAAGTTGCCAGCCATACCCATATAGTCACCGCCACTGCGTTTGAAGTTGGCTAACATGTCACCTTGATTGCGGTCATGGCGTTGGTAACGAACAGTATTGCCATTCCAACCATAAATCCGACGGTCAGTGATACGCTCATCTTTTGCTGAAGCCATATTACCTTTCAAACCCAAAGCAGCGTATTCCCACTCCGCCTCAGTTGGTAAACGATAGGCAGGCAGCAAGATACCGTCTTCAAACTTGACTTGACGTTTGCCTTTACCTTTGCCAGCAGCACTGTAGTCGCGCAATTGATTACGTGGAATAACTTCATATTGACCAGCTAAATAAGCTTCGGTATTGAAGTTATTGGCATCTTTTTGCTCTGGTTGTGGTTTGATGATACCTTTTTCAATTAAAATCATCTCATTCACACGGTCAGTACGCCACTTACAATATTCGTTCGCCTGCAACCAACTGACACCTACGACAGGGTATTCATTGTAAGCGGGGTGGCGCAGATAAGACTCAACAAAAGGTTCATTGTAAGATAATTCCTCGCGCCAAACGAGCGTATCGGGCAAAGCCTTTTGGAAAATTTCAGGATAAGAACCACTGAAAACACGCTCGAGCCAGTACAAATATTCGCGGTAGTCCGTATTGGCAACTTCTGTTTCATCCATGTAAAATGAAGAAACCGTTACGCGGCGCGGTACGTTGTTCCACTCGAATGTAACGTCCTGTTCCGTCAAACCCATCGAAAAGGTGCCACCTTCAATCAAAACGAGATTCGGTCCAGTAGCTTGACCTTTGTAAGGCAGTTTTTCAAATCCGCCCCATTTAGGGTCGTTGTAAGCCCATCCAGTCGTGGATGAGCGCTCTTTTTTCTTGCAGGATGTCGAAAGTACAAAGCTTGCACCCAACATCAACATTAAACTTAACTTTAACAGTTTTTTCATTGCTCTGAATTGCAGGTTAAAACGGTTTTAAATTTTGAACGCGCAAAGATACTTTTTTGCTCTATTTCCCATCAAAATCGAATATCAAATTAACGGCTTGTTGAAAAGTTTATTTCCTGAATAGAAATTTTTTGTAAAAAAACATTGACAAACAGTCAATGTAGAAAACGGGATGCAGGATATTTTAGCCCAATTATTACCCCCCTCAGTATAGAAAGGCTTTCACAGCAGTTTTGATAATGATTCGATGATATAGACTCCATCAAGAAAACTGCCAAGTTTTCACTTCACAGAATTCATAAGCATATAGAGTTAAATAGCCGTTCATTGATTTTTTTATAATGGGTTGATTAATAATGTCTTATGAAAGTAATTAATGCTAATGATAGACGATTGACAATTAAATTTTGAAATTATAAATTTGACATTTCAATTAAGGAAGCGGTATGGCTGTTGTGTATTTAACTTCGCTCATAACAAAAAAACTGTTGATATGCGAAACACATTGAATACTAGCGAGTTTCTGTTGATGAAATAGATAATACGCATCCATATCAGGCACGATGATTTTTAAAATATAATCAAATGACCCTGAAACCACACTACTCTCAACAACTTCGGGTAATTGATTGATGGTTTCATTAAAAACGCTGAAATCGTCAGCAGATTGTTTGAACAGCGAAATATTGCAATAAACGATGAGCGACTGCCCCAGTTTTTTTTTATTCAAAACGGTGACATATCTTTCAATAATGCCTTCGTTTTCCATTTTTTTGATCCGTTCATGGACGGGTGTAAGTGAAATATTCACCTTCGCAGCGATTTCTTTAATTGTATAGTGCGCATTATTTTGTAATAACGACAAAATAGCTTTGTCAATTTTATCTAAGATAATCATGTGGATAGAAAGTTTTTATTCTTTAAAGGATATAAATGGACAGTTTTAGAAAAAATTTCTATTATTTCTCCATTATTAGAAAAATTTTCTTATTATTTGTAGCAAATGTAAAATATATTTCAGAAGATATAGCTTTGTGCCTTCAAAAAATATTAAGTCCTAACCAAGTATAAACCAGTTTAATGTTATGATAATAGGCGTTCCAAAGGAAGTCAAATCAAGTGAAAATCGCGTTGCCCTCACTCCCGCAGGTACCATGGAGTTAACGCGTCGCGGACATTCAGTTTTTATCGAGAAAGAAGCAGGCGATGGTTCTGGTTTTTTTGACCATGAATACATTTCTGCGGGTGCTAAAATTCTCGATACAGCAGCAGAAGTTTTTGCAGTCGCAGAAATGATAATGAAAGTTAAAGAGCCGATTGAACAAGAATATACTTTAATCAAACCACATCACCTAGTTTTCACGTATTTCCATTTTGCCAGCTATGAACCCTTGACTCATGCCATGATTCAAAGTGGTGCTGTTTGTTTGGCTTATGAAACCGTGGAAATGCCAGATCGTTCTTTGCCACTTTTAGTTCCCATGAGCGAAGTGGCGGGACGGATGGCGATTCAAGAGGGTGCAAAATATTTGGAAAAACCTGCTAAAGGACGTGGGGTCTTGTTGGGTGGTGTTCCGGGTGTTGAACCCGGTCGTGTATTGATTCTTGGTGGTGGCATCGTCGGAGCACAAGCTGCAAAAATGGCAGCAGGTCTTGGCGCACAGGTCATTATTATGGACATTAGTTTGCCGCGTTTGCGTTATTTGAATGATGTCATGCCCGCCAACGTCGTTACACGTTATTCGAGTGAATACAATATTCGCCAGCTCATTGGTACACAAGACCTTATCGTTGGCGCAGTCTTAATTCCAGGTGCAAAAGCACCGCATTTGATTACTCGGGATATGTTGAAAATGATGCGTCCAGGCACTGTTTTAGTAGATGTGGCTGTTGACCAAGGCGGCTGTATCGAAACTTGCAGACCCACAACGCACGAAGACCCTACATTCATTATTGACGATGTTGTACATTATTGCGTCGCCAATATGCCAGGTGCAGTGCCTTATACCTCAACGATTGCTTTGACAAATGCCACGCTACCTTATGCTATTCAATTGGCAGAAAAAGGCTGGAAACAAGCGTGTAAAGAACGCAATGACTTGAAATTGGGCTTAAATATCATCAACGGAAAGGTCGTATATAAAGGTGTCGCGGATGCTTTTGATTTACCACTTGAAAATGTCGAAAACTTCCTTTAAATTTGTTTCACTAATTCTCGAAAGGCATTAGATAAGTTTTCCGTTAATTGCGAAAACCCGAAAGGCAACACTTTCGGGTTTTTGCTTTTTATGCCTATTTAGAATTTGAAATTTTTGAAATTTGGAATCCAAACACCCCTCAGTATCAATGCTTTTTTTATCTTTGAAATTTGGTTGTAATGCGAATAGTAACACGGGTTTTAACCCGTCAAAACATCTGAAATGTAAAACATCTGAAATGCGGGTTGAAACCCGAACTACTAAAAAAAATTTCAAAAACCACTAATCTAAACCCTTGCTATGACAAAAACAGCACTTCACGTCTGCATTTTTTTACTTTACCAAAATTTTCTTTCAGCTCAATTTATTGTTACAGGAAAAGTCAGTGACAACACTACCAAAGAACCGCTTATAGGCGCAACTGTTCGCTTGAACGGGGAGGGTGGTGTGACGGACAATCAAGGGACATACAAAATTGAATTAGCCCAAAAAGGTACTTACAAGGCTTTTGTCACCTTTGTTGGGTATGAAAATATGACTAAAAATGTCTCGATTACTGAGGGGGGGCAAATTCTGAATTTTGAGATTGTGGAAGCGAATAATATGCTTCAAACAACAACTGTTACGGCGGGTAAATTTGAAAAACCATTATCAGAAGTCACCGTTTCAATGGATATTTTGAAGCCAAGACTTATTGAAAACGTCAATACAAGGCGTGTGGACGATGTTTTGCAGAAAGTGCCAGGTGTCAATATCATGGACGGACAAGCCAATATTCGCGGCGGTTCAGGTTGGTCTTATGGGGCAGGCAGCCGTGTTTTGCTTTTAGTGGACGATATACCAGCCTTGCAAGCCGATGCAGGTTTTCCAAATTGGAAAGATATTCCTGTTGAAAATATAGAACAAATTGAAGTCGTAAAAGGGGCAGCATCAGCACTTTATGGCTCATCGGCGATGAATGGCATTATTAATATTAGAACAGGTTTTGCCAAATCTGAACCGATTACAAAATTAGCGACTTTTTACACAGCATACCTTGCGCCCAAAGACGCTCAAAAACAGTGGTGGAAAGGTAATACTCAACCTTATGATGCTGGTTTTAGCTTATCTCATGCTCAAAAGTATAACAAATTTGATTTTGTTGGAACGGCATTTTACAACAATACAAGTAGTTTTTTGAAAGGTGCTTATGACAAATACGGGCGCATCTCTTTCGCCACACGTTACCGAATCACTGACCGTCTAAGCGTAGGTATCAATGCCAACTTCAATCAATCGTCTGCAAATAACTTTTTTTACTTCGCAAACCATTTAGATAGTGCGTTTATTGGTGCAAAAGGCAGCTACAATTCAGGTGTGCGCCGCCGTTTTTGGGTTGACCCTTACCTCAATTATTTTGATAAAAAAGGTAATCGGCATAAGGTTTTGATGCGTTATTACTCTGTTGATAATGAACTTTTGAACAATCAGTCCAATCAATCTCAACTTTATTATACAGAATATCAGTTCCAAAGACCGATGTTTGACAATAAATTGGTCGTCACCGCAGGTGCTGTGAGTGGTGGTACAACTGTCCAAGCCCCTTTGTATGGCAATAACAGTTACAAATCCCTCAATCTCGCTGCTTATGCCCAAGCCGATGCGAAATTGGACAGGCTCAATTTGTCTTTCGGTGCGCGTTATGAACGCAACACCATTTATGGGCCTGACACCATTATCTTCAATAAACGCTACAAAGAAGCTGCGCCAAACGGTGGAAAACTCAAAGAAGCCAAACCCGTGTTTCGTTTAGGTGTAAATTATAAAGTAGGCAATGCGACTTTTTTGAGAGGGTCTTGGGGGCAAGGCTACCGTTTTCCGACGATTGCGGAGTTGTATATCAATACTTTAGCGGGTGCTTTGCGTATTTTTCCAAACCCGAAATTGACCTCTGAAACAGGTTGGACAGGCGAATTTGGTGTAAAACAAGGCTTTAAAATAGGTGGTTTTCAAGCCTTTGCCGATGCATCTGTTTTTCAATCTGAATATACCAATATGATGGAATTTCAAGCAAGTGGTGACTTTTTATTCAAAACGGGCGAGTTTGGTTTTCATTCCATAAATGTCGGAAATACACGTATCAAAGGCTTAGAAGTCAGTGTTCAAGGGCAAGGAAAAGTAGGTAATTTTACCCCCTCAGTATTGATAGGCTACACGTATATTGATCCGAAATTCAAAGAGTTTAGAAAAATAGATAGCTTAAATTCATCAGCCAATTACAATGTTTTGAAATACCGATTCAAGCATAATTTTAAATTTGATGTAGAATTAGCGCATAAAAAATTCCTCGTCGGCGTCGCTATTTTGTACAACAGCAATATGGATGCGATTGACCGTATTTTGGAACAAGACCTGCGCCCTATTTTGGGTTCAGCAGGGCAGCCCTTTTTAAGTATTGGCGAATTCAGACGAGCGCATAATACAGGTTTTACAACCCTTGATATACGTGCCGCATACTTTTTTACGCCAAAATTTAAACTGACACTGATTGCGGCTAATTTGACAAATACCGAATACACATATCGCCCAGGTTTAATTGAAGCACCTCGAAATATTCAGTTGCGCTTGGATTATCAATTTTAAATGGGAAATATTTGAAGCATAGTTTTCTAATTCAATAAAAGGGTCTATCTTTGCGCGGATTTTGAAATAACCCGATGTTGGTTGAACCAATGAGTCGGGTCTTTATTAACTAATTACACAATATTTCAGATGGCAGTTAAAATCCGTTTGCAAAGACACGGTCGCAAAAAAGCACCGTTTTACCACATCGTTATCGCTGACAGCCGTTCACCACGTGATGGCAAATTCATCGCTAAAATCGGTACTTATAACCCGATGACAGTTCCTGCAAC
>JAYTMI010000044.1:0-8641 GCA_043728625.1 Saprospiraceae bacterium
CAACTGAACCCCTCAGTACAAGGCAATGCGGTTTGGGAAGACCCGCAAACGATTCGGTTTACGCCTACGGCAGCGTTTGCTTCGGGTCAAACCTATATCGCTTCTGTGCGGTTGAAACGCATTTTTAAAAATGTACCTGCTGATGCTGAAGAGTTTCAATTCGATTTTCACACGCGGGAACTCTATTTTGAAGTTGTCACCGATGGCATTCAACCGGAATCCAATAACGATATGTCTCGCCAAGAACTCATAGGCGAATTAAATACTTCTGACCATGCCGACGATAAAAATGTAGAATCCGTTTTGCAAGCGCAACAAAACGGCAAGTCTTTGAAAATCAATTGGATACACTCGCCAGATGGACAGCATCATGCGTTCAGAGTGAAGGAAGTGATGCGTGGTGCAACGGCTTCAAAAGTCGCTTTGTCGTGGTCGGGTAGTTCTTTGGGCGTATCTCAAAAAGGTGAATCAGAGGTCATTATTCCTGCGTTGGGTGAGTTTGTAGCTTTGAATGCAAGGCTCGTCCAAGATGCAGAACAGTACATAAAAATCAATTTCAGCGACCCCCTCAGTACAACGGGCGATGTGAATGGTTTGATAAAAATCAACGATTGGTTTGGCAATTTACGCACAGCGATTGATGGCAACAGCATTTTGGTCTATCCAAGTGACCGCATTACAGGCGAACACGCTTTGTATGTGGACGGTGGCATTGCCAATTTTCAAGGCAAAAAGATGGGGCAGTCGGCTTCCTTTATGCTCACTTTTTCTGATGTGAAACCACAAGTTCGACTTGTGGGACGGGGTGTTATTATGCCAAGTTCTGATGGTCTAAATTTTCCTTTTGAAGCCATAAATCTGAATTTTGTAGATGTTGAAATTGTCAAAATATTTAATAGTAATATTCTCCAATTCCTACAAACCAATGATTTTGAAGGAGATAACGAGTTGGAACGAGTTGGACGGATTATTATGCAAAAACGTGTTACTTTGAAAGACCTTAATCCGTCAGCTTCGACGATGAAATGGACGCGGTACGGCATTGATTTGGCTGAATTGGTCAAAAAAGACCCGAATGCGATATATCAAGTTCGCATCGGTTTTAGGCACAGCTACACCAATTATACGTGTACAGGTAGGGACATTAAAGACGATTTGAACGGCATGACGATGATGCACGAGCCGACAGATTTTACAGATACAGAAGAAAACGGCTATTGGGAAGACAAATCTATTTGGCGTTACGATTGGAACGGGGGCGAGGCGACAGGGGAATACAATTATCAAGAACGTCAAAACCCCTGCACATCTTATTATTATAACAACGAGCATTTTGTACGCCGCAATGTATTTGCTTCGGATTTAGGCATTATTGCTAAAAAAGGTGCAGATAATTCAATTTTTGTCGCTGTTTCAGACCTAAAAAGCACTTATCCACGTGGTTCTGTCAAACTTGATGTCTATGATTATCAGCAACAGCCATTGGCAACAGCTATGACAAATTCAGATGGTGTGGCGGTTTTGTCAGACATTAAAGGTAAGGCATGGGTTGTCGTTGCGACGGTCGGCGACCAAAAGGGTTATCTACCCCTCAGTAATCAGAACGCATTGAACCTCAGTCGTTTCGACGTGGCGGGTGCTGAAATGCAAAAAGGTTTGAAAGGCTTTTTGTACGGAGAACGAGGTGTTTGGCGACCGGGCGATTCGTTACATCTCAATTTTATATTAGAAGATAAAGACAATAAATTGCCCGATGATTATCCAATAACATTGGAATTGTACGACCCGAAAGGTGTGATGCAATTGCGACAAACGACGGTTGAAAATGTCAAAAATATTTATCCTTTCCGCATCGCAACAAGACCCGATGCACCAACTGGCACTTGGCGTGCAGACATCAAAGCGGGTGGTGCGACATTTACACAACCCATTAAGATTGAAACAGTTAAGCCCAATCGTTTGAAAATAAAATTGGATTTTGACAAAAAAGAAATCGCTGCGGGCGAGGAAAATGTATCTGGAAATCTGCAAGTCAATTGGCTCATGGGTACGCCTGCGCGCAACGTCAAAACACGGATTGAAGCGTCCATGTCAAGTATCAAAACAGAATTTCCAAAATATAAAGATTTTATTTTTGACGACCCATTACGGAAGTTTAAAAGCGAACCAACCGTCATTTATGACAATAATGTGGACGACAATGGCGCAGCAAAAGTCTATGCCAATTTGCCAAAAGCACAAGGGGCGGCGGGTAAAATGCGTATCGGTTTCAAAATTAGAGCCTTTGAACCTTCGGGTGATTTTTCATCTGACTATCAAACATTGGATTATTCACCTTATAAAACGTATGTTGGTGTAAGCGTTCCAAAAAACAAAATGGGTGAAAAACGCTTTGATATTGGTAAAAAGAACATCATAACCGTAGCTATGGTAGATAAAAGCGGTTTTCCGCTACGAAATCGCCTTGTTGACGTTTCTGTTTATCGCGTTGAATGGCGTTGGTGGTGGGAGACAGGTACGGATGATGCTGCACAATTCACGTCTGGCAAGGACATGAAACCCGTTTTGCAACAAAAAGTAACGACTGATGGCAATGGTATGGCGGAGGTAGCGGTCACGCCCGACCGTTGGGGACGCTATTTTATTCATGCAGGAGACCCCCTCAGTAGTCACTACTCTGGCGACTATTTTTACAGTGGTTATCCGTGGGACGAAGGCGATCAACAAGCAGGTTTGAGCCGCAACAATGCAGCGATGTTGAGTTTTAATACGTCAAAAGACAATTACGCCGTTGGCGAAACAGTGGAGTTGAACATCCCAACACCTGAAAACGGTAAGGCGTTGATTTCTATTGAAAATGGCTCAAAAGTCCTTGAATCGAAGTGGATTAACACCAAAAATGGCATGACAACGTATAGTTTTAAAGCTACGGCTGCCATGTCGCCAACGGTTTATGCCTTCGTAACGCTCATTCAGCCGCATAATAATACAAAAAATGATTTGCCGATACGTATGTATGGCGTTTCTGCGGTCAATGTCGAAGACCCCAAAACACGTCTTGAACCCATCGTAAAAATGCCTGCGGACATCAAACCAGAAGAAAAAGTGACGGTAGAAGTGCGCGAGAAAAATGGTCGCCCAATGGCTTACACAATTGCTTTGGTGGACGAAGGTTTGCTCGATTTGACCCGTTTTGAAACGCCGAATCCGTGGAAAACATTCTATGCACGCGAGGCTTTGGGTGTGCAGACTTTTGATGTTTATGACCAAGTGTTGGGTGCTTATGGTGGTCAGTTGGAGCGAATTTTGAACATTGGTGGTGACAAAGCGGGCAGACCTAAAAATGCACAACGAGCGAATCGTTTCAAGCCCGTTGTCATGTCTTATGGACCGTTTTATTCATCGGGTTTTGCTAAAAAACATGAGATTTTGATACCTAATTACGTCGGTGCAGTGCGTGCGATGGTTGTTGCAACCGATGGTACTGCCGCTTATGGCAGTGGTGAAGCAACAGCAACAGTGACGAAACCTTTGATGGTTTTAGCGACTTTACCGCGCGTTTTGACGCAAAAAGAATACTTGAAATTGCCTGTTGATGTTTTTGTTAATGATGCAAAAGTTAAAAATGCAACGATTACAGTCACTGAATCAACGGGTTTGGTGCAAGTTGTAGGTTCAAAATCAAAATCTGTTTCTTTCGATAAACCAACGGACAAAATGGTGGATTTTGACCTACAAGTGCTTGAAAAGGTAGGCGTGGCGAAGTTCAAAATCGTTGCAGAAGGTGGTGGACAACGCTCCACTTCTGAAATTGAAATTGATGTTCGAAATCCAAATCCTGTTGTCACCAATATCCAACAAAACGTGGTGCAAGCGGGTCAAAGCATTCAAATGCCTTATAATGCCATTGGTACTTTGGGTACAAATGCGGCAACATTAGAGGCTTCAACGATTCCGCCGATAGATTTAGCGGCTCGGTTGGCGTATTTGCTGCAATATCCTTATGGCTGCGTGGAACAGACGACGAGTGCAGCATTTCCACAATTATATGTTGACAAATTAATGAATATTGACGATGCCAAACAAAAAACCGCTTCTGCCAATATCCGTGCAGCGATTGACCGTTTGCGGATGTTTCAAACGGCTGACGGTGGTTTTGGCTATTGGCAAGGTGAGGATTTTGCCGACGCTTGGGCGACAAATTATGTCGGACACTTCCTGTTAGAAGCCAAAGCCGCAGGTTATGCCTTGCCGCCAAATATGATTGAACGTTGGATAAAAGCGCAACAAATGGCTGCAAAACGTTGGTTGGCAACGCCTACTGTTGTTCCAAATGCCCCAAATGCTCAAAATACTGAGGGGGGTGGTTGGAACGAAGAAAGCCGCGATTTGACACAAGCCTATCGCCTTTACACATTAGCCGTCGCCCGTTCACCTGAATCGGCTTCTATGAATGCCCTACGGGAAAAGAAAAATCTTTCCATACAAGCCAAATGGCGTTTAGCTGCTGCTTATGCGACCTCTGGCAAGCCCGAAGTGGCTAAACAATTGATAACGAATTTAGGCACATCGGTCAATAAATACCGTGAATTGGGTTATACTTATGGCTCCGAATTGCGTGACCAAGCGATGATTTTAGAGACTTTGGTTTTAACACAAAACCAAAATCAAGCCATTCAAGTGGCTCGTGAAGTCAGTCAAAAACTAAGTTCAGGCGATTGGTACGGCACACAATCCGTTGCGTATGGCTTGTTGGCAATGTCAAAATTCGCCATGGGTAATGGTGCAAGTAATTCATTTTCATTTAGTTATGACGTAAATGGTAAGACAGGCAATTTTAAAGCAGATAAGTCACTTGCGCTTATTGACTTGCCCGCTAATGGCTCAAATAAATTGACGATAACCAATACGGCTAAAACGCAACTTTTTGTACGCCTGATACTGAGGGGTCAACAATCCGTCGGCGCAACACAACCTGTGGCTACTTCAAATCTGAATATGAATGTGCAGTATCGGAACTTAAAAGGTGAGGCTATTAGCCCACAAAGCATTAAACAAGGGACGGATTTTATCGCTGAAATAACGGTCGGAAATCCTGGTAGTTTGGGCAAAGCATATAAGGAAATGGCTTTATCGCAAGTCTTTCCATCGGGTTGGGAAATCCTCAATCCACGCATGGATAGGGTTCAAGGCTGGACAAATACAAGCGTACCCCGTTATCAAGACATCCGTGACGACCGTGTGAACACGTTTTTTGACCTCGCTGTTGGCAAAACACATACCTATCGGATTCAACTCAATGCCGCTTATGCAGGACGTTTTTGGCTGCCGACGCAGTTGTGTGAAGCGATGTATGATAACAATATTTCGGCTAAGCAGGCGGGTATGTGGGTGGATGTGGTTGCGGGGGAGAAGCGGGCGATGTGAAAAATACCCCAAAGTAAAAACGGCTCTCACACACACGATAGCCGTTTTTACTTTCGCCTAAAAGAATGTATTTTTGTAAGAAAATTGAAAACTTAAAAGGAAATAGAAAACAAACCGACTATGGCAAGAGATAAATACCATTATCACGTAAGAGAAGCATTGATAAAAGATGGTTGGACGATTACCGATGACCCATATTATATCATCACACCAGGTCTCAACTATCCTGTTGATTTAGGGGCAGAGAAAATAATTGGGGCAATAAAAGGGAATAAAAAGATAGCTGTAGAAATCAAAAGTTTTCTCGCTGAAAGTTTGCCCAATGAATTTCATACGGCATTAGGGCAGTATCTCGATTATGAAACAGGGATAGAAGACCAAGAACCCGATAGAGAAATATTTTTGGCAATGCCTGTTGAAGTTTGGAAAAAAATACAAAAAATACCTTTATTGTTGAAAAATTTGAACAAATACACGGTTGATTTGCTTATTTATGACATCGAAACAAAAACAATAGTAGAATGGATAAAAAAATAGAAAATTATCAAGGTATAATCACAAAGATATTGAAAGAATATGCCGACTCTTTTAATCAATCGCCTAAAAGTATTGAAGCTAAATTGGTCTTTGATTTTGAACGACATTCTTTTCAAGTGTTGAATGTTGGCTGGCGCAATGGTGAGTATTATTTTTATGTCGTTTTTCATTTAGATATTAAAAATGATAAAGTTTGGATAAATGAAAATCGAACAGATGTTTTGATTGCTCAAATACTTGTCGAACATGGTATTCCGAAAAATGATATAGTTTTGGGATTGCAGTCGCCTGAAACACGGGTTTTAAGTGGGTATGCTGTGGCATAGTTTCATATCCCTCAGTAAAAAACGGCTATCGGACACACGATAGCCGTTTTTATTTTTCACCCTTCCGCGTCATAAACCACAACTTTTGACCATAAATGCTTGCATTTTGCGATAAAAGCATGATGAATAGGGTGGACTTGATACACTTCTTCGGCTTCCAAATCATCGAATACGAGTAGCCATGAAACGGAATATGAACGCTCAATAACGTCTCGATTGGTGGCAGCAGGGAAGCCAATATGCACCATTTTGATGCCTTCAATGACTTTTAAAGTTTCTAAACCGGCAACCAATTCTGCTTTGTCGCTTTCGCTGTTTGGGTTGTTTAACCAAAAATAAACGTGGTGAATGAACATGATTTTTTTTTAATGATGAATGATAAATGATGAATTTTACAGGAATTGAACTAAAACATTGATTATCAATTTGTTCAATAGTGAAATTCATTAATTGATGTCTCAAAAGTAAGCTAAGTTATCGAATCATAACTATTTTTTGAGACACGAATTTCACAAATGGCATGAATTTTTGTCATCCTGTAAGGAACTTCATTCGTGTCATTTGTGAAATTCGTGTCCTCCAACTTTTTAGAAAATTCACCACTCACCATTCATCATTCACCATTACATTACCTACTTTTGCCGTATGAAAATAGCCATTATTAATTATGATGCGGGCAATATCCGTTCTGTCATTTTTGCCCTTGAACGGTTGGGCGTTCATCCTATTTTGACTTCTGATATCGAGACCATTCAAACGGCTGATAAAGTCATTTTTCCGGGACAAGGTGAGGCGAGTTCGGCGATGCGTAGTCTGCGTGAACGAGGTTTAGACAAAGTTATTCCGACTTTAAAACAGCCTTTTTTGGGTGTTTGTGTTGGAATGCAATTGTTATGTGAACATTCAGAGGAGAATGATACGCCTTGTTTGGGGGTGATTCCTCAAAAAGTCATTCGTTTTCCTAATGTTCAAGGTTTGAAAGTGCCACACGTCGGTTGGAACACGATTTCATGCGAAAATACTGAGGGGGGCATTTTGTCACCTGATTTTGAAGACAATTATTTCTATTTCGTCCACAGTTATTATGTTGAAAAAGGTATTTATACGACGGCTACATGTGATTATGGTGTGCATTTCGCGGCGTGTTTGCGGAAAGATAATTTTCATGCTGCGCAATTTCACCCAGAAAAATCGAGCACAGCAGGAGAGCAATTATTGAAGAATTTTTTGGATTTGACTGATTAGTTTTGACGCAATAATCTTTGTTTTTTGTCATTCTGAACGCAGTGAAAGAATCTGTATGAAAATATTATACAGGTTCTTTCACTGCGTTACTAATGACGCGCTTCGTTTGTAGGAGAGGAACTTTATGTTCGGGGAACTTTTAAAGCTCCCCGAACATGGTACTCGAACCCATTTGCTGCGTCATTCGGTTTTAAACACCAACGCTTTACATGGTGATTGTCCTCAGAATGACAAAAAAGGCGTATTTTTATTTATATAGTCACCAAATTTTATTTAAAAATAGATATTTATTTAAGAATAAAATTCTAAATTGAATCAACAAAAAAATATTTATTAAGAATTAAATTTGGATTTCACCATTCACCATTCATTTATGCACATTATTCCAGCAATAGACATCATTGACGGCAAATGCGTCAGACTCACGCAAGGCGATTATGCCCAAAAAAAAGTATATAACGAAGACCCTCTTGAAGTGGCTCAAGCATTTGAAGATGCAGGTTTGATGCGGTTGCATCTCGTTGATTTAGACGGTGCGAAAGCAGGTCAGATTGTCAATCATCGTGTTTTAGAACGCTTGGCAACGAAGACTAAGCTGCATATTGACTTTGGTGGTGGCTTGAAATCAGATTCCGATTTAAAAATGGCGTTTGAATGTGGCGCACAACAAATTACAGGTGGTACGGTGGCTGTAAAGAATCGAGACATATTTTTGAATTGGTTGCAAACACATGGCTCTGAAAAAATTATTTTGGGTGCAGATGTCAAAAATGAAAAAATTGCCGTTGGTGGTTGGCTCGAAACGAGTGATTTGTGGTTGAAAGATTTCCTGCGTGATTTTACGGAACAAGGGATTCAATACTGCATTTGTACGGATATTTCAAAGGATGGTTTACTGATGGGTGCATCTAATGAATTGTATGCCAATGTTTTACAAGATTTTACTGAATTGAAATTGATTGCTTCAGGGGGCGTTTCCAATATGGATGATTTGTATAAATTGCGTGAAATTGGTTGCTTTGGGGCAATTGTCGGTAAGGCGATTTATGAAGGACGGGTGACGGTGAAGGAATTGGAGAAGTTTAATTTATGATTTTTTTAGACCA
>JAYTMI010000045.1:0-1838 GCA_043728625.1 Saprospiraceae bacterium
ATTATAGGTGTCAGTCCTGAACAAATGACTGTTTTTAGCGAACAGTCCAAAACCGTTTCTGTACCCATTCAAGCCATTGCAAAAATCAATTTTGTGAAAGGTTATGACCTCGCTGACAGCATCGAATTGACCCCCTCAGTAATAGAAGTCGAAGGACCACAAACAGCGATTGACCGATTGATTTCTATTCAAACAGACACTTTGCGCTTTGAAAAACTTAAAGATTCAGTCGTTACAAAAATAAAGTTGCGTCAAAATCCGCTTTTCAAACTGAAAACGACTGAAATAACTGCTAAAATTAAGACCGAACAGTTTACTGAAAAACTGCTTTTTATCCCCATAGTTGTCAAAAATGCACCCCAAAGCCTGCGTATTTTTCCCAATAAAATCAAACTGGATTGTACAGTTTCTTTGAGCCTTTATCCTCTTTTAGATGGCGATAAATTTGTAGCAGAAGTGGATTTGAAGCATATTGACTTTAAAACAAAAAATAATACTGTAGCCATTCAACTCACCCAACAACCAATTTGGGTTCGAAATATTAAGTTCTCCCCTAAGTCTGTTGAGTTTTATTTTGAGAAATAAGGCAAATTTTGTTTGTTTTAAGCAAACAAGATAAGTCTCTTTTTTATCCTTCTCCATAATTCTTTTAAGTCATTGATATTTAATGACTTAATGACATTTTTATCCTATCTTTCAATCCTATGACTAAATTTTTGCTAAACGGTTTCGCAGCAAATGGTCAGCTACGACTATCGCTGCCATTGCCTCCACAATAGGAACGGCGCGCGGCAATACACAAGGGTCATGCCGACCTTTTCCAGTCACTTCTACAGCTTCGCCAGCCATATTCACCGATTCTTGAGCAGGAATAATGGTTGCCACAGGCTTAAAAGCCACTCGAAAATAGATGTCTTCACCATTGCTGATACCACCTTGAATACCGCCTGAATGATTGGTTTTTGTCCGAACATTTGACCCCTTACCGATTCTATCGGCATCTGCGACAGTATAAAAAGCATCATTATGCTCTGAACCACGCATCGTCACACCGTCGAAACCAGAACCGTATTCAAACCCTTTCGACGCATTGATAGACAGCATCGCTTTCGCCAAATCTGCGTGCAATTTATCAAAAGCAGGCTCACCCAAACCAACAGGACAGCCTTGTATCACGCAAGTCGTCACGCCCCCAATCGTATCACCTGCCTTTTTAACTTCTTGTATTAAGGCTATCATTTGTTCCGCCATTTCGAGGTCGGGACAACGAACAGGTGTTGATTCTATCTCGTTGAAATCCAATAAGTTGTAAGGCTTTTCTGTTTTCAAACTGCCAACTTGGCTCACATAAGCGTTGACAGAGACCCCCTCAGTATTTAGCATCATTTTGGCAATTGCACCACCCGCAACTCTTGCTGCCGTTTCGCGTGCCGAAGAACGTCCACCGCCGCGATAGTCCCGATGACCATATTTCGTTTGGTAGGTAAAATCCGCATGACTTGGACGGTATTTGTCAGCAATATGGCTATAATCCTTCGAGCGTTGGTCTTCATTATAAATGACTAAGGCAATGGGATGCCCCGTGCTTTTACCTTCAAAAACACCGCTAAGTATTTGTGCACTGTCCGATTCGTTGCGTTGGGTCACAATTTTTGATTGCCCAGGGCGGCGGCGATCGAGTTCTTGTTGGATAAAAGTTTCATCAATGGGTACGCCAGCGGGACAACCATCAACGATGACACCGATAGCGACACCATGCGATTCACCGAAAGTTGTGATACGAAAAGCCTGTCCAAATGTATTTCCTGCCATGAATTTAAGTGTATGAAAGCGTTTAT
>JAYTMI010000046.1:0-3206 GCA_043728625.1 Saprospiraceae bacterium
TGCAGATATAGAATTGGCTTTTCAAAATAAAGAGAAAGAAAAAAGAGAAATTGCAAATAAAGAACTGCAAGCTGCCAAAACAGAAGCTGAAAATGCAACGGAAATAGCAAAAGATGCCGTAAAAGCCAAACAGCAATTTCTGTCAAACATGAGCCATGAGATTCGGACACCGATGAATGCGATTATTGGCTTTACAAAAGTGGTATTAAAAACGGATTTGTCGGCAAAACAAACGGAATATCTAACGGCTATAAAAACGAGTGGCGATGCTTTGATTGTTTTGATAAATGACATTCTTGATTTGGCAAAAGTGGATGCGGGAAAGATGACGTTTGAGAAAACACCGTTTAAATTGTCGCTGTCTATATCGGCGATGCTGCATTTGTTTGAAACCAAAATTCAAGAAAAGAATTTACGGCTGATTAAAATATACGACCCAAAAATTCCCGAAGTATTGGTCGGCGACCCTGTTCGTTTGCATCAAATAATTTTAAACCTTGTGAGTAATGCCGTAAAATTTACCGCCATAGGCAATATAACCGTCAGTGTTTCTCTCCTAAGTGAAGATGAGGAACAAGCGACCATTGAATTTGCGGTGACAGATACGGGTATCGGCATATCGGAAGAAAAAATGCCTAAGATTTTTGATAATTTCCAACAAGCATCGAGCAATACCGTGCGGTTGTTTGGCGGAACTGGATTGGGATTGGCGATTGTGAAACAATTAGTTGAGCCGCAAGGTGGAACAATTACCGTCAAAAGCACTGTGGGTGAAGGCACGACTTTTAGTTTTATATTAAGTTTTCAAAAAACCGATGCCAAAGCTGAAATGCAAGCGGAAATAACGGAATTAGATGAAGACATTAAAAACATAAAAATATTGGTGGTTGAAGACATCGTACTCAATCAATTATTGATGAAAACGCTATTGGACGATTTTGGCTTTGAACGTGATATGGCAGACAATGGCAGAATAGCCATTGATATGCTCACAAGAAAAGATGCTTACGGTGCAACAAAAGTCTATGATATTATTCTGATGGATTTACAAATGCCCGAAATGAATGGATTTGAAACGACCGAATACATCCGAAATACACTAAAATCTAAGATTCCCATCATTGCATTAACCGCAGACGTGACGACCGTTGATGTGGCAAAATGCAAAGCGGTGGGAATGAATGATTATATTGCAAAACCTATTGATGAACGTGTATTGTACAATAAAATAGTGAGTTTAGTCAAAAAAAGCATTGTGAAGCAGAGCAATGAAGTGCCTGAAACAGAGCAAATTGTTTCCTATTGTACGAATATGACTTATCTAAAGAAACTGACAAAATCGAATCCTATATTAATGATGGAAATGATTTCTGCTTATTTGGCTCAAACGCCGCCTTTAATTCAAGCGATGAGACAAAGCTTTCATGAACAAGATTGGCAATTATTACATTCTGCGGTGCATAAAATGATTCCTTCGTTTATCCTTATGGGTATGAGTGCCGATTACGAAAATATCGCAAAAAAAATCGTGGAATACGCTCGAATGTCTCCAAAGGTTGGCAACATATCAGATTTTGTTTTTCAACTTGAAAATGTTTGTTTACAAGCCTGTGTCGAATTAAAAGAAGAACTGAATACAATAAAACACACAAAATTATGAACAATGACCATAAAATAAAACTGTTTTTAGTAGATGACGATGCCGTATTTTTAAAACTATTAGAGATTGACCTCCGTGAACAAGCCGATTTTGAGATTGAAACCTACACAACAGGTGAGTTGTGCATAGAGAACCTATCGAACAAACCCGATGTCATCATTTTAGATTATTATCTCACCGGAATTGATAAAAACACGATGAATGGCATCGAAACATTGGACAAAATAAAGGCTATCAACCCCCATATCCCCGTTGTCATGCTGTCTGCCCAAGATGAAATTGAAGTGGCGATAAACTGCATGAATCACAAAGCATTCGATTATGTTATAAAAAGCGAAACGACTATTCTGCGCTTGAAAAAGACGATAATTCCATTTTTGGTGGCGGGAAAGTAGATAATTCCATTTCAGCATTCATAAAAAAGTTAAAAAAACAGATATTCGGCATCATGGGGTTGTGATGTTGAAATTCAATCCAAAACCTAATTTCCCATAAACAAACATAACAACAATTATGAAAATTAAAAAAATTGAGCTGCTAATTTTACGGATTTTACTAATTACGGCATTACCCATACGTCGTAATTAGCAAATTCGCAAAATTCGTGTAATTCGTAGCTCGTAAACCCTACATTTGCCCCTCAAAATACGCATAAATGAAATTTCATCAACTCAATATCAAAGACATTCGCCGTGAAACTGCTGACTGCGTTTCGATTGCATTTGACGTACCCGAAGCCCTTAAAGCGGAATTTGTCTTTACACAAGGGCAATATTTGACCTTAAAAGCCCATATCAACGGCGAAGAAGTGCGGCGCACTTACTCCATTTGCACCGCACCAAGTGACAATGAGTTGAGGGTTGCCATCAAAGAAGTAAACGACGGTGCTTTTTCAACTTATGCCAATCGTGTTTTGAAAAAAGGTGATGTCTTGGAAGCGATGCCACCGTTAGGTCATTTTTTTACCCCCCTCAGTAAAAACGACCAAAAGCACTACGTTTTTTTCGCCGCAGGCAGTGGCATCACGCCTGTTATATCCAATATCAAAGCGATTTTGAAAGCGGAACCCCGCAGTATTTGCACCCTAATTTATGGTAATCGTTACGTGTCAACCATTATTTTCAAGGAAGAAATTGAGGCTTTGAAGAACATGTATTTGAGACGTTTTCAAGTCTTCAATGTCCTAAGTCGTGAGCGTACAGAGTCCAAATTGCTGCATGGGCGCTTGGATAAAGAGAAAATTGCTTGTTTTTTTGATAAAATACCCCATCTACTGAGGGGTGATGAATTTTTCTCTTGCGGTCCGATTGAGATGATAGAAGCGGTAAAAATGCTTTTAGCAGAACAAGGGGTTGATGAAAAACACATTCATTTTGAGCTATTCAATGCGCCCAAAACTCAAAACTCAAAACCCAAAACCCAAAATGCCATAGACAGTCTCGCTACCATAAAACTCGATGGATTGACCTTTGATGTGCCGATACATAAGGGTCAAACGATTTTAGAAGCTGCCCAAGCCATCGGTGCGGATATGCCTTATGCTTGT
>JAYTMI010000047.1:0-2094 GCA_043728625.1 Saprospiraceae bacterium
CTTGTACACCATTAAAAACCAATTCCATATCTGCTTTTTGTGTTTCATTTTGCAATTGCTTTCCAATAAAAGGCGGATTACCCAATATATAATCAAAAAACCTTTGAGATTTTCTTAATTGAGCTATTGTAAGGGCATCTTCTGACGAAAAGATATTGACTTGTTTTGCATGGACATTGAGCGTTTGATAATGTGCTTCGGGTTCATGGGCTTTCAAAATATTGACTTCCTCTGCATAAATATCGTAAGTATTAGAAGTATATAATTTCCGCCAATCAATTTTGAGTGCATTTCCATTGACAATTTTAGCCGCTTTACTGAGGGGTAGCCTAACGAAGTATTGCCCGAACTCTTCTGAAACAAGCATATTCATTTGATGGTCAATGAGCCACATCGCCACTTCTGCAATACGGGCAGGAAATTCATCGTATTCAATCCCTGCAAATTGGTCAACATCTACCCAAATGATTTCACGTACATCTAAAAAGCCTTGACCGCTTTTATTAAGTTCTCGTAGTATTTCAATTTCCAATTGTCGCAACTCCCGATAAGAAATTATCAAGAAATTGCCACAACCACATGCAGGGTCGAGAAAATGTAAATCAGCTATTTTTTTATGCAACTCTATCAACCGATTGCGATTGCCTTTTGCCTTTTCAAACTCTGCATAAAGACCATCTAAAAACAAAGGCTTGATGACTTTCTGAATGTTTTTTTCAGAAGTATAATGCGCCCCCAAGTTGCGGCGTTCTTTAGGGTTCATCACGGCTTGAAACATAGAGCCAAAAATAGCAGGGCTGATTTTTGACCAATCTAAACCGCAAGCAAATAGCAGCATATCGCGCATTTTGCTATTAAAAGCAGCAAAAGGCAGCATTTCATCAAATAATTTACCGTTGACATAAGGGAATGCATCGAGCGATTCATCGAGCGTTTTGAGCCGCTTGTCTTTGGGCGTGTTCAACACCTGAAAAAGTTGCGCTAAGTGCATGGCTAAATCGCTGCCATCCTCTTTGGTGTTTTTATCAATATAATCTTGAAATTGAGTCCGCTCAAATATGCTTGTATCTTCGGCAAATAGACAGAAAAGCAAGCGCACCAAATACACCTCCAAAGCGTGACCTGTGTAACCACTCAGTTCTAAAGCATCATGCAGTCGCCCCATGCGCTCGGCTGCTTGAATATTGGCAGGGTCTTCCTCTTTGTAAGTCCGCTTTTCATATCCAGCAATAAATCCAAACAAATGAACATTCTGAATAAAGTCTTTTAGCTCAAATTCAGATGTTGAATTATTGTCCAAATCATATAATCTGAACCATTGAAAATCAGAAACTAAAATGTATTTAGGGAGTTCGTGGTCTTTAAGTCCGGGGAAATAATCTCTGGCTTGTTGCATTGCCTTATCAAGGTTGCGTCCTTTGGATTTATGTTCTACCAAAATGACTCCTTTCCAAAGCAAATCAATATAACCCTGTTTACCGTCTTGCTTTTTTACAGGTTTTTCAAAAGAAGCAACCCTTCGGCGACTTATGCCAAAGACATTGAAAAAATCGTCCCAAAAGGATTTGGCTTCTGCATCTTCGCTGCTTTCATTTTCCCATTCTTTAGAAAATGTAATAGCTCTTGTTTTTATCTCGTTCCAGCTGAGTGGCATAATTTATTTTTAGTGGATTAAAGCAAAAGGTTATTATGTTTTTTATATTTATCTTGATTTGACTGTGTATAATGGATTACGTTTTGTAAAGGTAATAACTTTGTTAAATTGCTACTATATTCACATTTAGAATTTTTAGAATTGAAAGGAATAATATTAGCCGCCATTTTTAAAAAACCTCCCTCAATTTTACAAAAATCACCCCTCAGTTTTTTAAAATAATCTCTCCGCACGACAAAATAAAAGTTCCGCACGACAAAATAAAGGTCTCGCACGACAGAATGAGGTCAAAAGCATGTGATTTCAGGGTCATGTTGTTGTGCGGACAGGCTTTGTTTTACAAAATCATGCTTCCGTTTTACAAAATGACCCCTCAGTTTCACAAAATCCGGGCTGCGCACGACAAAATAAAAGTTCTGCATGACAGAATCTTGTCTCTG
>JAYTMI010000048.1:0-2457 GCA_043728625.1 Saprospiraceae bacterium
AATCGGCTTTTAAAATCGTAAAATAGCAAATTTTAACAGATTTTTGTGGTGATACCCAAATCAGGGACTTTATACGGCCGACAATTGATCAGTTCCTATTTCTTTTGTTCACTGATTTTGCAAATAAAAGCTGAAAAATTGCAAATTAAGACTAGTCTACAACATACTAAAAATGAAGTTATTTACTAACTATGACCTTGGCCCAGAAGACATCATTGCAAATCTTGTTTAAAATGAAATATGACCATCTTTTTAAGTCTGATTTTTTTTACTTCTACCTCATTTGCTAATATTCAAATCGTACCATTCCAAGAGTCAGATTTGGATTTAGTTTTCAAAACCACTGCGTTGTCGAAGAAGCCAGCCGTGATATATTCTTGGTCCCCTCATATGAATCTTTCAGTGAAAGGGCTTTCAGAACTGATTGCTTATTGCAGTCGGAATGGAATTCAGACAATTGTGGTTATAGATCCTGATGCAAATTTCGAAATGGCTAAAGAGATAGTGATTAAAAATAAATGGCCGTCTGAATACTTAAGACCAAATAAATCTCTGTCTCTTATGAAGCGAGGTACGCGGGTTCATTACCCGAGCTACCATTTCATTTCAAATGGAAAATTCGCAAGGCCACCCCTACCAGGTTATAAATTAAGTCAAGAGCTCGACGAATTTCGTAAAGGCGCAAGACGATGATACATCTTCTGACGTATATTTTTTTTGCAAATGCTGTCCATGCTTCAATGAATTTTTGCGACGTTATCCAAGATGCCAAAACAATCAAAACAATTCCAATGTCTGAAAATATAAATTTTTTTATTAGAGGTGCGCACGAGACAAAAGAAATTGGATTTGCCACCAGCAAAGGAAATTTTTTACTGGACTCAAAAACTGGCAAGAAAATCGAAGTTCCTGGAGATATCGACCCGATATTGACGCCAGATGGGAAAATTCTAAGCGTACCGCAATCCATGCTATTTGACCCTAAAACAAAGACATTCGGCCCGAGGCCAAAAAACTATAAAGGCTTAGAAATCTACCAAGGTCGCGTGACAGACTGTAAATGGAATCCTTGCAGCACTAGCCAGAAAAAAATTGCAGATATCGAGGCCTCCAATGAACCTTATGTAATGCAGGTTATGACATTTTACTTAAAAGATTCTTTAGAGAAGCCTGTGTTAATTGATCGAAATACAAACTATAGCTATCAATCTTTCGGTAAATTACGCAAAAATGGCTCTATCACCACTTATCGCATGCTTTTCGAAACTCAAGAAGGTATTCGCGCGCGCGATTACACATATGATGAAAGCTCAAAAACATTCTCGTCAAATGGACCGGTAAAACCGCTTTGTGGTGGCCTTAGAGGGTCTTTGCCAGCACAGAGCAAATCAGGGGATGAGTACTCTGCCTATGATGCAGAAAAAGGGGTCACACATATTTTTTCAATCGGAAAATCAGGTCTCGATTGTAAAATCACAGAAACATTGCCAGGCATGGTTGGAAAAGTCGATTTCAGTCCTGATGGAAAGCGACTGGCCTATCACGTCGATAAAATAATGGACAACAATCAAACTAAAAATATCATCAAATCTGCCGATGAAAAAAGTAGTATTGAGTCTGTGGTTTTTGACCGAAAAACGAAAAAGCCAGCAATTGTTGCAAAATCGTCAAACACAAATTCATACTACCCAATTTTTTTAGATGATAACACAATTGCTTACATAGACAGTACGAAAACTAATAGTGAGCAACAGAAGCCTCAATTTCAGGTTAAACTAGCAAAGTTAGAAGAAATTTCGACTCCAAATTGTTCTCGATGCTATGAACATGGCACTTCCGAAGAACAAATTGCAGCTTTTGTTGGAGCTATTCGCGATAGGACTTGCGAGGAAGATCCAAGGTTTTATTTCAAAAATGGCATTCCGTCTTTTAGTTCGATTCGAGTGTCTCAATGCCAATCAGTCGTGGAAAGCTGTGACTCAAAATGCATGGACCAGATTAAGAAAAAGATTGAAAGAGTTTCCGGTGGTGGCGGGTTCATGATCAATGGCATTTCACTGAAAGCAAACCAAAATTGGAATCTAGAGCTTATATCCAAATTAGAGAAAAAAGATTTATCGAATTTTTGTAATGCCCTTGTGAGGGAAAATTCTGTAACTTCTAAAGAAACGACGACAGAGAAGGCTACGCAGTAGGGTTTTAAGTGCACAAAACCACTACCTTGTGAAAATTTCTAGCTACGCACAAAACCACTTCTTTTTGAAAATTTTTAGTTATGAACAAAGCCGCTACGAAAAGCGGTTCTGTTTTCTTCCCCAGCTTGTACCCGCAAAAAATATTTAAAAAAAGAACTTACTTAGTAAGCGATCCATCAAGCTGCTGTGACGGTTAAGAAATAATTTGGAATGCTGATTTCAACAAAAAGGAGTCAGTCATGAAGCGATCACGGTCAGAGTC
>JAYTMI010000049.1:0-2978 GCA_043728625.1 Saprospiraceae bacterium
TTAAAAACCATTATTCCAGAAACTTTAATCGGGCGTGGACGACGTGGACAAGCCTTGCGACACGTCATTTTGTTGGTGGACGAAAGCGGTTCGATGGCAACAAGTGTCGTTTATGCCTCCGTTTTCGGTGCAGTTATGGCTTCTTTGCGTTCTATCAAGACCCAAATGATTGTTTTTGATACCGAAGTCGTTGACTTGACCGAACACTTGAATGACCCTGTTGATTTGTTGTTTTGCACCCAACTCGGAGGCGGTACAGATATTGCCAAAGCACTCACTTATACTGAGGGGTGCATTTCAAATCCTTCGGATACGATTGTATTGCTTATTTCTGACCTTTTTGAAGGCGGCAATGCCGTTGAAATGTTCCGTCGTGTGCAAACGATTAAAGAATCTGGTGCTACATTGATTGTGCTGTTGGCTCTAAATGATGAAGGCAAACCTGTTTATGATAAACACAATGCCGCACTGTTGGCATCTATGGAAATTCCCGTTTTTGCTTGTACGCCCGATAAATTTCCAGAAGTCATGGCGGCAGCGATTAATCGACAGGATATTTTGAGTATTGAATAATGCCTGAAATTGCATAAAAAAAAGTCGCTTTTTGTCATTCTGAAAGAAGTGAAAGAATCTGAATAATATTTAATACATATTCTTTCACTTCTTTCAGAATGACAAAAAATAAAATAAAATTACTACTTTTTCTCTGCCAATTCAGCCAACAAGTCCGTTGCTTCATCAAAACCATCGCCAGCTTTTTTTGCTATCTCAATCGCTTTTTGAGCTTCTTTTTTTGCGCTCGATTTTTTACCCAATTTGCTATAAAGCTGTGCCAAAACGATTTGATTCATAAAGCGATTGTCTAATTTAACTGACTTTTTTGCCCATTTCACTGCTTTTTTCAACAATTTCTTCTCATCAATTTGTTCATAAAATGTTGCTGCATTTTCATTCAATTCCTCAACAGAATCGTCATATTTTTTCAAATAACGAACAGCCGATTGCGCATAATTCGGTCTATCACCTTTCATGCGGTAATAACTCAACCGATAACCCAACGAAGTTCTATCGTATTTGTCGGCAGGATAGACCAACTGAATAATCGAATCGGCAGCGGATAAAGTAGGTAAGTTTTTTTCTTCGAATAAAAAATCAGAGGCTATGCCTTGCACTTTCAAAGAAACCTCATCTTTCGTAGCGACCTGTTCAAAATCCTTTTGATTTTTAACCAAAAAAGAAAAAAGTTTTGAATCCACCCCCTCAGTAAATTTGTAAATAAACGCCAAATTTTCAAGCGTTTTCCAATCCGTTTGTGTTGCCAAATATTCTTCGGCAATCTTAAAACGTTGTGTATCAAAGGCTTCTGCAAGCACATCGGCATAAGCTTTCAAAAATACAGGGTCGCGCTCGCCTCTCTCATAGCGCACCATCCATTTACCCAGCGTTTGTTCGCCATTCAAAGCCGTTTGACCCAATGCTAAAAACTGCACCGCATCGTGAAATCCCAAAGCTTTATGCACCACTTCTCCATCGCCATTCAAAAAAAGCAATGTTGGATAAGCAACAACGCCATAACGCTGTTGCAGTTCAGGTCCTTCGCCTTTTTCCATATCCATTTTGAGATTCACAAACTGTTTGTTGAACAGCGTAGAAACCCCCGAATCTGTAAAAGTAGATTTCGACATCATTTTGCAGGGACCACACCAAGTCGTGTAAGCATCCATGAAAATGAGTTTATTACCTTTCTTAGCACTTGCCAAAGCATCACCAAACTTGTCGTGTATGAACGTGATGCCCCCCTCCCGATTACTTCGGGATGTACCATCAGTATTTTGAGCCGTCAATGACGTTTGAAGTAGAAAAAAGAATAGTAGTATATTTACAATTTTCATTTTATAATATTTTGATTTTTAATTTATTATACAAAAAAACTTCCAAAAAGTTGCTACCTCTTTGGAAGTTTTGTTTTAAGAAATTCTAAAATTAATTAACCTTTTATCTGCTCTATCAAATTCTGTACCACAGGCACCATCTGTATAGCTGTATCTTTTGCAATTTTCATAGCTTTTTCAGCATTGCTCAAAGCATCCGATTTTTTGCCCGTTAGATGTAATGTTTTAGCATACAGATAATAATATTCGCACAAACCGCCATTTTCAGCCGCCGTTTTCAAATATTTAGACGCATCAGACAAAACATTTTTATCAGAAGGAAACGCGTCAATCATTTGTTTTGCAGTATTATAAAGTAAATTAGCATTCGATTTTGCTTCTTTTTTGACAAACGTTTCACAGGCTTTGCAATAGCTTTTCACGTCACCTGTCGTTTTAAAAAATTTCATATCTGCTTCCACTGCAAAGGCGTTGGCTTTGTCTGGAAAATACGTTTTCATCTTATCCTTCGCTTCTTTGTGCAAGTCTTCAGACTTAAATTCAACGGCATTATCCGCCGTTTTTTGAATTGCATCTTCAATACGAGCATTCACTTGCTGCTCGCTATACAGTGCAACGATTTGTGGTCTATTTTTTATCAACAAATCAAATACCCTTGAATCTGCTTGAGAAGTGCCTTCGAAAATGATTTTTAACGTCGCAGCTTGCGTCATATCAGCTTTCATAAGGTAGTCGTTGACCACTTTCAAACTCGGTTTTCCAGCCCGATTGAGCGCACGAACATAATTTAAAACTAAGTCAGGATCGCGTTTGCCTGCGAGATAATCTTTCTCAAAATCTTTAATTTTATCAATTTTACTCAAGGCTTGACGCGCTGTGCCAATGAGTTGTTCTGCTTGTAGCCCGCCAACCATTTTATGAACCTGTTCCCCTTTTTCATTGATAAAAATCAAAGTCGGATATGCTGCAACATCGAATTTGCGACCTAAAGCTGGACCTTCGCCCTTCTCCATATCCATTTTGACATTGATAAAGTTTTCATTGAAAAACTTACCTACTTTCGCCTCTTTGAAAGTCGTTGCAGCC
>JAYTMI010000050.1:0-1554 GCA_043728625.1 Saprospiraceae bacterium
TCAGTCGTATCCGTGTCATCTGTGGTCAAAAAAAAATCAAAAAAATGAAAATTGAACTATGGGTCATCGGTAAAACCGCCTTTAAATACTTAGACGAAGGCATTGCTGTGTATGAAAAACGATTGAAACACTATGTGAATTTCGATTTGGTCGTACTGCCTGACGCTAAAAATCCCCCCCTCAGTATAGAAGCGTTGAAAGTCAAAGAAGGTGAGTTGATTTTGAATAAATTGCAAAAAGACGACTTATTGATATTGTTAGATGAAAATGGCAAACACCTAACGTCCATAGATTTTTCAAAATTCGTTGAAAACCAACAGATTAACGCTACAAAACGCATCATTTTTCAAATTGGCGGCGCGTATGGTTTTTCAGATGCCGTTTATAGTCGTGCGAATCAAAAGATGTCATTATCCAAAATGACCTTTTCACATCAAATGATTCGCTTGTTTTTTGTGGAGCAATTGTATCGTGCTTTTACCATTTTGAAAGGCGAAAAGTATCATAATGAGTGATAAAAAATCAAACAGCCACCAAACCAAGCACACCACCGACAAAATCCGCTGTCGTCGTTTCCACAGACACCCCCTCAGTATCGCCACGTTCCAAAGCCCGAATAAATGCCGAACCAATGATTGCACCTTGTGCATATTGACAAGCAATATCAAAAGTCGTTTTGTCCGAAATACCGAAGCCAATCAAGCGCGGGTTTTTCAATTTCATCTTTTCGATGCGCTTGAAATAAGCGATTTGAGCATCAGAAATGCCCACATTGCCGCCCGTAATGGCATAACTCGAAACGATATAAACAAAACCTGTGGTCAAAGCATCAATTTTCCGAATCCGTTGCGCATCTGTTTGTGGTGTTATCAAAAAAGACATTTTCAGATTCAAATCTGCCAACATCTTTTGGTAATCATTTTCATAGACATGTAAAGGCATATCGGGCAATATCAAACCGTCAACGCCTGATTCCACGCATTTTTTGAAGAAATCGGCTTCACCAAAACGCATCACTTGATTGAAATAACCCATCAAAACCAAAGGTACTTGCGTTTTTTGACGGACTGATTTGATTTGGTCAAACAGTAAATTCAAGTGCATCCCATTCTCCAAAGCCTTCGTTCCGCTTTGTTGAATTGTCGGACCGTCTGCCAAAGGATCAGAATACGGCATACCGATTTCGATGAGGTCAACACCCGCTTCTGCGAGTGCTAAAATGACCCCCTCAGTATCATTGCGTTTTGGAAAACCTGCGGTGAAGTAAACGTTGAGAATATTGTGCTTTTTATCTTTGAATAACTGTGTTAAACGATTCATCTTTTTTAATGGTGAATGGTGAATAATTTAATGGTGAATTTTAGGACGGCAAAGTTAATTTTTATTCCCTTAAATTTTATACTCACCTTCTTTGTACGCTGTCCAATCCATCCGATTATTCATCTTCTTAATGTACGCTCTAAACGTGTCGCTATCCACATAACCCGTATTGCGAGGCGTACGAACAAATTTTATTTTGCCAGTCAAATCAGGATTATCTGTTTGCACGTAATG
>JAYTMI010000051.1:0-7955 GCA_043728625.1 Saprospiraceae bacterium
GCAGTTTCATACTGAGGGGGGGCTTGAAGCAAATATTCCACGGCCTGCACATTGGGGTGGCTATGTTTTAAAGCCCACTATGATTGAGTTCTGGCAAGGGCGTTCCAGCCGTTTGCACGACCGTATTTGTTATGTTTTTGAGAATAATGCTTGGAAAATTGAGCGACTTGCGCCTTAATTTTTGTATTTTAACACATAGGCACAAAGGACACATAGTTTTCTTTTTTTTTACTGTTTTTTATAAAAAACTATGTGTCCTTTGTGCCTATGTGTTAAAAAATAAACTAATGCGCCTCCAACCAATTATCGCCAACACCCATACCCACCTCAATCGGCACTGTCAAATTCGGCATAGCTGTTTTCATACAATGTGCAATTAATGGTTTAACGATTTCCAATTCTGATTTAGGCACATCAAAAACCAATTCGTCATGCACTTGCAAAATCATTTTGGTTTCTAAGTTCTTATTTTTCAACTCTTTATGAATATTAACCATCGCTATTTTTATCAAATCGGCTGCCGAACCTTGTATCGGTGTATTGACGGCAACACGTTCAGAATTGGAACGTGCCAATGAATTGCGACTGTTAATATCGCGCAAATAGCGTTTACGACCCATCAGCGTTGTGACGTATCCCGTCTTTTGAGCGTCTTCTACAACTGTTTCCATGTATTTTTTCAGACCATGATATTGTGTAAAATACGACTCAATAATCGTCTTCGCTTCTGAACGAGGGATACCTAATTGATTCGATAAATTCGTTGCACCAGCACCGTATAAAATTGAAAAATTGACGGTTTTAGCTGCTCGTCTTTGTTCACTCGTCACTTCATTAATTGGGACATTATAGACCTTCGCTGCCGTTGCTGTGTGAATGTCTAAACCTTGTTGGAAAGCTTCAAGCATCGCTGTTTCGTTGGCAATTTCAGCAATCAAACGCAGTTCAATTTGGCTATAATCGGCAGATAACAAAACGTGGTTGCTGTCTCTTGGTATAAAAGCCATGCGAACACGCCGTCCATCTTCCGTTTTTATAGGAATATTTTGCAGATTTGGATTGTTAGAAGCTAAACGTCCCGTAGCTGCCAATGCTTGATTGAACGACGAATGAATACGTCCCGTTTTCGGATTTATCATTTTGGGCAAGGCATCAACATACGTGGATTTCAGTTTTGCCAAACCTCGATAATCCAAAATTGTCCGACAAATCGGATAGTTGAAAGCGAGTTCAGCGAGTGTATCCTCATCGGTGACATATTGTCCTGATTTGCCCGATTTTTTCCACCGATAAGGAATTTTCAACACATCAAAAAGAATATCGCCGACCTGCTTCGGCGAACCAATATTGAAGCGTGCACCCGCTTGTTCATAAACTTTATTTTCTAAGTCGCTGATTTTCAACTCTAACTCAACAGAAAATTTGTTCAAATAATCTGCATCAACCCGCACACCGTTGTATTCAAGCGTTGTCAAAACCTCGACAAGTGGCATTTCGATGGTTTCAAACAACGTTTGCACCCCCTCAGTATCCACGCCTTTTTTAAGGTATTCATAGAGTTGAAATGTAATGTCAGCATCTTCCGCCGCATATTCTTTTACCTTTTCAACATTAATATCACGCATGGACAATTGGTTTTTACCCTTGCCAATGAGCGTTTCAATCGAAACAGGTTCGTATTTTAAAATCGTTGCAGACATATAATTCATATTGTGCCGCAAATCGGGTTCGATAAGGTAATGCGCAATCATCGTATCGAAATCCACACCCGCCACTTCGACATTATACCATTTCAAAACAATCAAATCGTACTTCAAATTCTGCCCAACTTTCTTCACATTTGGACTTTCAAAAAACGATCTGAACTCCTCAACTATCGCCTGCGCCGCCTTTTGGTCTGCTGGAAAAGGTACATAATACGCCTCATGCGCTTTGACTGCAAACGACATTCCGACCAATTCTGCTTGATTTGCATCAATATTTGTTGTTTCAGAATCGTAGGCAACAACAGTATAATTCATCAGTTTTCCAAGCAATTCAGCCCGTTTTTCTACCGTATCAATCAAATGATAGGTGTGTTCTGTGTTGCCAATATGGTTTTCTGCAAAGCTCACATCTTGCAATGTCAATGTATTTTCGGCAGGTTGTCCATCGCCTGTTATTGCGCCAAATAAGTCCGCTTGCACACCAATTTTACTTGCGGCGGAGGTAATAATTTTTTTCTCTTCCACAACAGAATGGTCTTCCGCACCCAAAACCTCACGGGCAATCGTTTTAAATTCCAGCTCTTTAAACACTTCGCCCAATTCTTCTTTGTTGTAATCCGTTAGTTTATAATCACTTGCATTAAAAGTAATAGGTACATTTAAATCAATGGCAGCCAGTTTTTTAGATAAAAGCCCTTGTTCTGCAAAGTTTTTCAAGATGTCTTGTTGTTTACCTTTCAACTCATCGGCATGAGCAATAACTTCTTCCAACGTGCCATATTTCGCCAATAAAATCGCCGCTGTTTTTGGTCCAATACCAGGCAATCCAGGAATATTGTCCACCGCATCACCCTGCATCCCGAGTATGTCAATGACTTGTTCAGGGCGTTCAATGCCCCAATTTTCGCAGACTTCTTTGATACCCCAAACTTCCGCCTCATTGCCGTTTTTGGCAGGTTTATACATAAAAATATTTTCAGAAACCAACTGCCCATAATCCTTGTCGGGAGTCATCATATACACTTTATAGCCTTCGCGTTCAGCCTGTTTTGACAATGTGCCAATCACATCATCGGCTTCAAAACCTTCGGCGGTGACAATCGGGATATTCATACCCCTCAGTATTTTCATAATCCACGGCAGCCCAAAAGATATGTCTTCGGGTTGTTTATCTCGATTCGCTTTATAATTTTCAAACATTTCGTGCCGAAAAGTCGGTCCAGACAAGTCAAACGAAACCGCTAAGTGCGTAGGTTGCTCACGTTTCATAACATCTAACAAAACACGGGTAAAACCTGAAATACAAGACACATTCCACCCTTTTGAGTTCATCAAAGGGCGTGTGATAAAAGCATAATGCGCCCGATACACAAGGGCATGACCGTCGAGAAGAAACAATTTTTTCATATTTTAAAACAATTTTTGACAAATGTAAAACAAAAAAAATAGACCCCTCAGTATTGGTAGGAGTTTTTTATGAAATTCAAACCGAAAACATAGAACTTCGCTCCCAAAAAACAATCCATGCTCTCCTTTTTAAGAAAAACCTATTACGCGCTCCCCCCTCAGTATCGTTTCCTCGCAAGGCGATTGGCTTATTTCCCTATTGACTTTTGGGAGTCATTGATCCGCAAACGATTACCGATGACTCCGCCACGTGGCATGATATATACAGGCTCAGGCGACTTCGTAAAAGCGGGAAATTGGTGGCGGCAGTTTTTTATAGAACAAGCGGATTTGCAGCCGACACATCGGGTTTTGGATGTCGGAAGTGGTATAGGGCGCATCGCTCGTGGGTTGACCTTTTTTGTTGGAACGACAGAAGGGGGCAGTTACAACGGTTTTGATGCCATAAAATTGGGCGTTGATTGGTGTACCAAAAATATCACCCCTCAGTATCCGTACTTCCGCTTTCAATACGTTCCCTTAGAAAATGATTTGTACAGAAACGATGGTCAAAACGCCGCACAATTTACCTTTCCATATTCCGACAATTCCTTTGATTTTGTTATTTTAACTTCCGTTTTTACACACATGCTGCCCGATGAAGTTGAGCGGTATTTGTCTGAAATTCAACGCGTTATGGTCAAAGGGGCGACATGTGTAGCGACTTTTTTTATTTTAGATGATGCAACAAGACAGGTTTTAAAATCAAAAACAGATTTTCATTTTCCTTTCGACTATGGTCATTATGCTTTGATGGATGATAAAGTGAAAGCGGCAAATGTGGCTTTTGACGCTGATTTTTTAGAAGGCATAATTTCAGATACCGGTTTGACGATTGCGAAAAAAATAGACGGTTTTTGGCGTTTGGGTAAACGCGAATCAGATGTACAGGATTTTCAAGATGTGCTTATTTTGAAAAAGAATTGATAGACACGCATTTCACGGATTACACGAATCATTTTTTAATTCGTGTAATCCGTGAAATGCGTGTCGGAGATAAATTTTCAATTCTTAAAACCTACCTTTGCGGCGACAAAAGCCTCCCCTCAGTATAAATACCCTTGTTAAGATAAAAAATTGATAATCAAACATTTATAAAATCATACACTTTTCTGATTCATGTATAAAAAGAAAATTAAGTCCGCGCTGATTTCTGTTTTTTATAAAGATGGTCTCGATGAAATCATCAAAGAACTCGACCGTTTGAAGGTTAAGATTTACTCAACAGGCGGTACACAGGCTTTTATCGAAGGCTTAGGTGTTCAATGTGAAGCTGTTGAAGACCTCACGACATATCCTTCTATCCTTGATGGACGCGTCAAAACGTTGCACCCAAAAGTATTTGGCGGCATTTTGGCTCGCCGCGAAGAAAATCATACGGCACAACTTGAAAAATTTGATATTCCAGAAATTGACCTCGTTATCGTTGACTTGTACCCGTTTGAAGAAACGCTCCAAAAAACGACGAATGCGGAGGATATTATTGAAAAAATTGACATTGGTGGCATTTCGTTGATTCGTGCAGCCGCGAAAAACTTCCAAGATGTGGTCGTCATTCCAAGCAAAGACGACTATGCTTTTTTCCTACAATTATTGCAAGAAAAAAATGGTTTTACCAAGCTCGATGAACGCCGTCATTTTGCGATGAAAGCGTTTAATGTATCGAGTCATTACGATACAGCTATTTTCAAGTGGTTTTTAGAACAACAAAATGCTGCGGAAAGTATGCCCGATTTCATCAGTGAAGGCTCTTTGAAACCCGAAGCATTGACTTCAAATAGTTGTTTTAAACATTCCATTCAACACAATTCTCCTTTGCGTTATGGTGAAAACCCGCATCAATCGGCTGTTTTCTTTGGCAATTTGACGGATTTATTTGAAACATTGAATGGTAAAGCATTGAGTTACAATAACTTAGTGGATGTGGATGCGGCTGTTCGTTTGATGCGTGAATTCAAAGACGACAAACCGACTTTTGCTATTTTGAAACATACAAACGCCTGTGGTGTGGCGACTAAAAATACCATACTTGAAGCATGGACAGCAGCTTTGGCTTCTGACCCGATTTCAGCGTTTGGCGGCATTTTGATATGTAATTCGACTGTTGATGCGGCAACGGCTAATGAAATTAATAAATTGTTCTACGAAGTGTTAATTGCACCCACTTTTGCGCCAGATGCACTTGCTATACTGAGGGGTAAGAAGCAGCGTATTTTATTGAAAATCAAAGACTTCTATCAAGGTGAAAAGGTTTTCAAGAGCTTGCTCAATGGCGTTATTCAACAAGATGCTGATTTGAGAACAGAGACAGCCAAAGACCTTAAGTTCGTCACAGCAAAACGCCCAACTGAACAGGAAATAGCAGACTTGTTGTATGCCAATATTTGCGTTAAACATTTGAAATCCAATGGTATAGCAATTGTTAAAAATCGTCAATTGATAACAATGGGTTGTGGACAAACTAGCCGTGTAGATGCTTTGCAACATGCCTTAGCAAAAGCCGAGCATTTGGGTTTTGATGTCAAAGGTGCCGCGATGGCATCGGAAGCGTTTTTCCCGTTCCCTGATTGCGTTGAGATTGCGGACAAAGCGGGTATCACGGCGGTCATTCAGCCAGGTGGTTCAGTGAAAGATCAAGACTCGATTGACTATTGCAACGCGCATGGTGTGGCGATGGTTATGACGGGTGTGCGCCACTTTTTGCATTGATTTGCTTGAAATTTTAGGGTTTTAGATACAAAGGCGATAAGATTCTGTGAGGATTCTTATCGCCTTTTTGTTTTCAAAAAATCATTGCCCAACCATAAAAGTTTTCCTCAAAACAACACCCTGTCCTTTGTCAGAATATAGATTCAAAAAATAAAGCCCTTCCGTCCAACGATTCGTATCTATCCTCAAGGATACTGTATTCGTCACGTTGTTTATACGTTGATTAAAAACAATACGTCCTAAATTATCCACAACGGTTAAAAGATAATTTCCTTCATTTAAGCCTTCAAAATGAGCATTTATCGTCTCTTTCGTTGGGTTTGGATACAAAACGGCTGTGATATTATTGGGGGTTTCAATAGTCGGCGTATTAATGGGCAGCCATTTATAAGTGGCAGAAGTTACCGTGGAGTCATTATTTGCGCGAATCGTCAAAAGCGGTTCTTTGTACAAATCAGACCAAAAATGAAAAACGAGGGTGGTGTCTTTTGTTTTAAAATTGCCTGTGGGAATCAACGTTGTGATATCAATCCAGATAGGGAAACTATTGCTTTTAGCATCAATATGGGTTTCTGTGATTTCATAGCGACGTTCACGAAGGCAATCTAAATCGGCAGAACCTGGAATACGTATTTTTCCAAAAGCATCCACTTTGTCTTGTCGGTTGGTAACAAAACGAATGCGTATGGAATCGGGTCGAACAGGGAGTAGCGACAAAATCGTATCAGGAATAATATTGGTCGAAAACACGACATTGAAACCTGTTTTATTGTTATTTGTTGAGTTAAACGTCAACGGCGCACGTCGTTCAAGCGACGGCGGGTCGAATTTTGGACGGATACCTATGGGCAAAATGCCCAAATTGGCATTAAAAAAGCCCAATAAATCGAATCGTGTAGCGGAACGGCGATAAACGGCAATTTGACCAGTGGTATCAGAGATAACAGTCGTTGCCGTAGGAAATTCTTTTAAAATCGCTGAATCTGCAACTGGATTTAAGGCGCGGAAGCGATCAACGTTGCGTGTTGTAGGCGTTATGGCTCTTAAAAAGCTATAATCCCAACTTTGGGCAGTCGTAGTCGCCTTTGATATAACAATATTACGAATTGTTTGACCTGTTGCATTAGCGGTTACAAGCGAGTCGCCTGCATTAGGGAAGTAGTTGTTAGAAATGGTTATTTGCCCAAAACATTGTGTTAAGCAAAAGACCAAGAGCATAAATGATGTTATTCTTTTCATTTCTTCTTTAATTTGCAGCGAATTTACGAAAAAAGTGCGTTTTATACTGAGGGGGTATGAAATTCCGATTGTTTCAAGAATAAGGTTTTAATCTGCCTTTTTGTCATATATTTGAAGGTGGTACAATAGTTGACCAATGGAAACTTACCTCTTGTAAAAACGTTTACTGTCATTTTGACATAGCTTTATGGTTAAATGGTTATATTGTTTAAATTGTTGTGAGAATACAGCCATTTAACAATATAAGCCTAAAGCAATTTAACAATACAACAACACATTAAATATGTTTGAAAATATATCGAGACTTACGCCGATTGAAGATGATGATGCCGACTTCATGCCGATAATGGCTATTGACGAATCTGAAGACCCTCAAAAAGGAGAGTTTTTTCCTGAATTATTGCCGATTTTACCCTTGAAAAATACGGTTTTGTTTCCAGGCGTTGTCATTCCTATTACGATTGGACGTGAAAAATCCATTCGGGCAGTTCAAAAAGCACATGAAACGCATAAAATGATTGCGGTTTTGTCGCAACGTGATGAAGAATCTGACAGCATTTCGACGGATAATCTCTATAAAATTGGTACGGTTGCCCGCATTTTGCGTTTGTTGAAAATGCCTGATGGCTCTACAACAGCGATTTTGCAAGGTCGGAAACGCATTGAACTCATCGAAATGATAAGTGATGAACCGTTTTTACAAGGTGATACACGGACGATTGATTATATTGAACCACGTGACGAACGCGAGTTTGAAGCCTTGACTGAAACGATTCGGGATAAGTCGGGTCAAATCATTGACCTCTCGCCAAACATTCCAAACGAAGCACAAGTAATGTTGAAAAACATTACAAA
>JAYTMI010000052.1:0-5163 GCA_043728625.1 Saprospiraceae bacterium
TGATGTATGAAAAAAAGATGATGACGCTCGCACAAGCGGCAGAGCTGGCGGGGGTTTTAGACCTTGAAATGCAAAGCATTTTAGGTAATTACGATGTGAAAATTAGATATGAAGAAATTTATCCTAAAGAACAAAGACATCGTAAAGCAGGGGGTATGACTGTCTATTATATGGCAGAAGATTTTGATGCACCATTAGAGGATTTTAAGGACTATATGTAGTGTATCAAGCCATTTTAAACTTATTTAAAACAAACATTTATGAGGTACTTACTCGATACTCATACCTTAATTTGGTATTTTGAAGACAATTCAGAGCTTTCCTATAAAGCGAAATCTATTATTGAAGATACAAACAATGAAATTTTTGTGAGTATGGCAAGTCTTTGGGAAATAGGTATCAAAGTCGCACTTGGTAAATTAACAATACCGTTCGATATTGACCAAATCATGGCACGTATTCGCAGAGAAGCTATGAATATGATAACGATTGACATTAAACATGTCAAAGGTATTCAAACCCTCCCACACCACCACCGCGACCCTTTCGACCGTATGATAATTGCGCAAGCCAAAGCAGACAATTGTACTGTTATTACACGTGATGCGACATTTGATGCTTATGATGTGCCTATTTTGTGGTAAAAATCGTTCATATACTGAGGGGTCACTCCTCCAATTTACGCGCCGCAAAATTGCCCATCAAAACCCCAAAAAGCACAATCGTAATAGAACTCAAAGGCATCAAAATAGCCGCATGCACAGGCGATAAATTACCCGTAACAGCATAACTTAAACCGACAACATTGTAGCATAAAGCGATGAAATACGCTCGATTGACAATGATTGAACCCATTTTTGATAAGTGAAAAAAAGCAGGGAGTTTTGGGAATTCATCAGCATGCAAAATGGCATCGCAAGCGGGTGAAAAGTTGTTGGTGTTTTCAGAAATGACGATGCCGATGTCCGATTGTTGCAAAGCACCTGCGTCGTTGAGTCCGTCGCCTATCATTAACACTTTTTTGCCTTGATTTTGGAGTTTTTTGATAAAATTTAGTTTGTCTGTTGGCGATTGATTGAAGTTTAGGGAGTCGTTTGTCAAATATTGATTTAAGAAAATACGCTCTTTTTCATTGTCACCTGACAAAACATACACGTCTTTTTTTGCATTTTGAAATGTGCTTATTATTTCTTGAAAACCAGCTCGATAAGTCGGTTTTATATCGAAATAACCTTTGATAATATGGTTAATTGAGACGTAAACGCCCTTGCCTTCCTCTACCCTATTTTGCTTTGATTCATGTACAAATTCAGATGAACCAACTTTTATAAGTTGTTGATTGACAGAGCCTTGTATGCCTTTTCCGAGTATTTCTTTAAAATCTTTTATTTCGTGAGCATGAGCGTTTTTAAGGCTCGCAGCTATCTGCATACTGAGGGGGTGGTTTGACTGTTGAACGAGAGACAAAACGCCTGTTTTTTCATCGTCCGTTAAATCACCTTTAAATAAAATGTCGTTTTTCAAACGTTCTGTAATTGTGCCTGTTTTATCAAACACAACAGCATCTATACGTTCAAAATTCTCTATTACTTGCGAGTTTTTTACATAAAACTGATGCCGTCCCAAAATCCGTAGGATATTACCCATCGTGAACGGAATCGCTAAAGCGACCGCACATGGGCAAGCGACAATCAAAACAGCCGTAGCTGCATTAACAGCCTTGCCCATGTCCTGCGGAAGCCAATAAAAAAACGCAACCATTGAAACCAATAGTATCACACCTGTAAAGTACCGACCTGCACGGTCAGCCAAAAAACTGATGTGAGATTTTTTAGCCGTTTTGAAGGCTTCATTATTCCACAATTCAGTCAAATAACTCTGCGAAACACGTCGCGTCAACGAAATATCAACTGACGTACCCATTTGTCGTCCACCTGCAAAGACTTTATCGCCTGATTTCTTACTCACCGCTTCGGCTTCGCCTGTAACAAATGAGTAATCCATGCGCACATCACCCCTCAGTATCACACCGTCTGCGGGTACGAGTTCGCCATTTCGGACAGTGATAATGTCGCCAATTTGCAATTTATTGATAGGCGTTGACACCTCTTGTCCTTCTTTTCGGACATTTGCAGCAACTGGAAAATAAGACTTATAATCACGTTCAAACGATAAGTGATTAAAGGTTTTTTGTTGAAACCATTTGCCTACCAAGAGAAAGAAAATGAGTCCCGCAAATGAGTCCATAAAACCCGCACCTGTATGGGTCAAAATTTCAAAAGCACTGCGCCCAAACAACGCAAAAATGCCTAAAGTCAGCGGCACATCAATATTCAAATGCCCTTGGCGAATGCCTTGCCATGCTGAAATGATATAATCTCGTGCGGAATAAACCAAAACAGGAATGGCTAAAACAAGATTGATATAGCCAAAAAATTGGGCAAAATTGCTTTCCAAAGACGCATCTAAGCCCAAATATTCAGGAAAACTCAACAACATGATATTGCCAAAAGCAAAAGCGGCTACACCTATTTTATAGTAAATCGTCCTGTCAATTGGCAGTTGCCCAATATTTTCAACATCATTAAAATTGATTTCAGGCGCATAGCCGATTGATGCTAAAATTTCCGCCACACGGCGTAACGATATATCTTGATTTGAAAAAAGAATGGTTACGTCTTTTTTCAAAAAATTGACCTTTGAATTGAAAATAGCTGGATTGATGCGGTACATATTTTCAAGCAACCAAATACACGATGCGCAGTGCATACTGGGCAACAAAAACGTCACACGTGTTGTGCTATCGTCTTGATAATCAATGATTTTTGCAGATGTTTCCGCATCATCTAAGTAAGCATACTGAGGGGTCTTTCCCTTTTGTGTTGTTCCTGCATTCTCATCAAGTGCATAGAAAGTACAGAGGTTGTTTTCGTCAAGAATTTGATAAACCGTTTTGCAACCTTCGCAGCAAAAAGCTTTATCATTGAAGTGAATTGTGGTGTCCACAATGTCGTCGTGACAGTGAAAACACGTTGTTTTAACTGCCGAAATAACTATTGGATGTTCTAAGATTGCGGTTGTCATTCAGACTTATTCTTGCACAAAAGTCAACTTATTAGGCTTGTTTAAGCATGATGCATGTCATGCCATAAGCTGATTTTTATCATAAATAAATGAACCGAGCAACGATTGTATCTCCGTTACGTTGGGTACAAAGCCCTGACTCAATACTTGATTTTGAACAACCAAAGCGGGTGTTTTGATGATGCGATAAGACACAATTTCCTCCCAATTAGATATTATTTTGATACCTGAATGTATGCCCAAAGCATCAATGGCTTGCTGAACATGTCGAACAAGCTGTTTTTGTTTACGATCTTCTGTGCCTATAATTTCAATTTTTAACATCTTCCATGCGATTTTAAGAGCAAAAATCGGTAGAATTCTTGGATGTGATAATGAGGAAAGTTAGAGGAGAGGGTGATTTTGGTCAACAAAATACACAATTAGGAAATTTTAAAAATTTCCTAATTGTGTGTCTATTCAATTATACAACCGTTTCAATTTCTCAACCGACAAAACTGTAATCTTTCCATCTTCCACATCAATCAATTTTTCTTCTCTAAAATCGGTGAGCGTCCGAATCACCGTTTCTTTGGCTGTGCCTGCCAACGCTGCAATGTCTTCTCGCAACATGGAAATTGGTTTGTTGTTATAACGATTGTCCAATAAAATGAGGGTATCTGCGACCCGTTTGCGAACTGAATTATAGGCTAAATGAAGGAGTTGCTCTTCTTGTGCCACAACATTGCCCGCCAACATTTTGATAAAATTGACCGATACATCGCGGTTGGCATGTAGTAAGCTGATAAAATCATCTTTGGGTATTGTCACAATCGTACATTCTTCGAGGGCTGTGGCGTTATCCGTTTGGTTTTCACCCCTCAGTAAAGACATAAATCCAAAGAATTTTTTTTCTGCTAAGACATTAATTATCAATTCTTTACCGTCATCATTGGTCTTTGACAATTTGACTTTCCCGCGTTCAATATAGTACAGAAAGCGTGGCACAGACCCCTCAGTATAAATCGAAGATTTCTTCAAAAAAGTACGAGATTCACGGTCAATGGTCAAGTTTTTCAATGCCTCTTCCCCTTTTGCTTCGTTGATAAAAAGAGAAAAATCACTCGTGCCATTTTCAGATGTGACCTGTCTCATTTTTTCGGATTTGGCAAGGCGCATTTCGACCACTTTCAGCAGTTCGTTGCTTTCAAAAGGTTTTGTGATATAGTCGTCTGCACCCAAATTCATCCCGTATCGAAAGTCCGCTTTTTCAGATTTCGCAGTTAAAAAAATGAATGGAATATCCGCCGTTGCTTGTTTTTTATGCAAGATACTCAATGTGCCGTAGCCGTCGAGTACAGGCATCATCACATCGCACAACACAAGGTCGGGGTGTACTTTTTCAGCAATTCCAACGCCTATTTTGCCGTTTTCAGCTGTATATGTCTCATAACCTGCCAAATCCAGTATTTCTGCGAGGTTCTCACGAATGTCTTCGTGGTCTTCAATAATGAGTATTTTTTTCATAAATTTAATTATTTGCTTCAATCTTTTTTGTCATTCTGAACGCCGTGAAAGAACCTAAATGATTTTATAAAGATTCTTTCACTACGTTCAGAATGACAAAAAATAAGAATATTTGAATTTTCAAATCAATATACTGAGGGGGTCATTTTCCAACTAAAAACTTGACCGTAAATGTTGAACCTTTACCCAACTCGCTTTCAAATGACAATTCGCCATTCATCATCTCGGCATAACGCCTAACAATGTGTAAACCCAAACCAGTGCCTTTAATATTCATAGCATTTGATGCACGGAAAAAGCGGTCAATCATGTGAGGTTTATCTTCTTCTGGAATACCCATACCATGGTCAATGACGCTGATGCTGAAATATTGTTCGACTATTTTTGTTTCACAAATAATGGTTTCACCTTCATCTGAATATTTAGAAGCATTGGAAATCAGATTGATGAGTATGAGTTTTAAGAGTTTTCTATCCATTTCGATGACTAAACCGTCGTTTTGATGGTTTGTCACGAGCTTTTGCCCTTTTTTCAAAATATCCTTCATTTCATCAATAACCTCTTGACAAAAGA
>JAYTMI010000053.1:0-5385 GCA_043728625.1 Saprospiraceae bacterium
CCGATTGCCATGTCGCGGAATTCAGCCACTTGGCTCATTGCTCCCTCAACACCAGCCGCCGTGAAGTGACCTAACATTGCCTTAGATGTTCTTTTCACTTTCGCTTCGCCGAAAGCCAATTGCATTGCGTTGTAACCATCGCTGTCCACAGTTTTAACCTGTGTAACGATATTTGGTCCCAACTCAACAACCGTAACGCCTACGGCATTGCCTTTCTCATCGAAGACAGAGGTCATACCGACCTTCTTGCCAATTAAACCGTTCACTGTTGAAATATTTTAAATTTTAAGAAAATTTAGATAGGTACTAAACTGAGAAGTATTACCGTGTATCTTTCTTTAATGATGAAGGATGAGTTATGAATGAAAATTCATTTTCTTCCGTTCAAAATTGGGCTTGATACTGAGGGGTCGTTTTGATTCGACACGTCATATATATATATGGTGTGCAGGTTAGTACAAACCAAAATAAATTAGTTAGTCAATCAATTAAAATGATTCTCCCTCATTTTCAGCAAGACCTGAAGAGTATCTTTTGAGATTGATTATTTTTTATTGATTAATGAATATTGTCGTAAAACAATAAACAATCAACATTAATCAATCAAAAAGACTTGTTCAGTATAGCCACTAAAAATGTCTTAAAGTATTGTTGATGAAATAGGTTTCGTCAATAAGTACTCAATTCATTACGAAAATTAATTTGTAAATCCTCATTAGGATTACATCAATTTTACTTGAATATCCACGCCGCTGGGCAATTCCAGTTTCGACAATGCGTCCACCGTTTTTGCATTAGGTGAGTAGATTTCGATAAGCCGCTTGTGCGTGCGAAGTTGGAACTGCTCCCGAGCTTTCTTATTGACGTGCGGAGACCGCAGGACAGTATAGATTTGTTTCTCGGTGGGCAGCGGAATCGGACCAACTACTGCCGCATTCGTCGCGCGGACTGTTTTTACGATTTTCTCGGTTGATTTATCAACCAAGTTATGGTCGTAAGATTGAAGTTTGATTCTGATTTTCTGATTCATGACCCTTATTAATCTTTTGTCAAATTGAAGCGCAACTACCTTTTGTAATTGGCGGTGCAAAGATAGAACTCTTTTTCTTTCTACCAAATAGTTTTTCAAAAATTAAATAAAAAATCTTTTCTGTTCGTATTTGAATTGATTCAGTCTTTTTAGACTCCTCAGTATTTATGACCGTTTTACACGTATAAATAGGGTTAACCTGCCCGTTTCCTTCAATTCTCTTTAATATCCCACTTATTGAACAATCTTACCGCTACAGGCGTTTGGAACAAAAAAATATTTATGTTACAATTTTTATTAGAAGACATTCAAGCGATGGAACGCATCCCTCGTTTAACACTCATTAATGCCATTACTGGTTTCAAAAGTGCGAACCTAATTGGGACTGTCAATACTGAGGGGTTGTCCAATTTGGCTGTATTTTCATCAGCCGTTCACATCGGTTCTGAACCGCCTCTTATAGGTATTGTCACACGCCCTGTTGTGCCTGATGGTAAAACGTCAAGGCATACTTATAATAACATCAAAGAGACTGGCTTTTTTACACTCAATCACGTGAACCTTGATATTATCGAAGAGGCACATCAAACATCTGCGAGTTATCCCGACGGTGTTTCAGAATTTGAAGCTGTTGGTTTGACCCCTCAGTATTTAGGGCTAAAAAATGTGCCTTATGTCGCTGAAAGTTTTATAAAAATGGGTTTAGAATTTGTTGAAGAATATCACATCAAAGCCAATCAAACGACCATGATTATTGGTAAAGTCATAGAGTTGTTTCTACCCGAAGAATGTTTAGATGATAAAGGTAATTTGGATTTAAACGGTGCTAAAACCGTTGCTTTGAGTGGTTTAGATACATATCATGCGACTGAAAGGATTCAGCGGATGCCTTATGCACGTGTGCCTAAAACGCTTTAAAGTAAAAAAAATTGAGGCTCGCTAAAAACGAGCCTCTATCTATCTATGCTTACAACAGCCAGTTTTCTCTATTGAGTTTTTACAAACTGCTGCACACCGTAGGTTTTATCAGAACTGATTTTTACAAAATAAACCCCATTCGGTAAATCCTTTGTGTGGGCTTGCCATTCGGTCCTCCCCTTCTCAAAACGTTGATTCGTTATAACATTTTGAACCATAACTCCTTGATAATCAAAAACTTGAATCGTTATAACTTCGGCTTCTTTTAGGTCAAAACGAAGCGTTAGGTCGGTTGAAGTCGGGTTTGGAAAGACAGAAAGGTCGGTTTTACTGAGGGGGGTATCGTCCGTCCCTGTTGTGGTATTTTCAAGTATCATATTTTCATCACCTGCTTGATAAGCTAAAAAGGCGAAGTAAATGAGCATCATTTCGTCGGTTGTGGACTCGCCTAATGTAACCAATTTTGGCGGACTATTCGGTTGATTCGGGTTATTCATGGTGTTGTCATAAAATGCTTCGCTTTGTAGTTTGGCTAAACGAGGGAATTTGATGGCTTTTTTAAACAAATATGAGCCTTGCCAATGAAAATCCCAATCGTTTATTTTGATGAGTGGTATGGTATCACCCGAAGGCAAAACCTGCCATGCCTTGATGCTGCGCCCAATGAGGTGCATGTGTGGTCCGATGCTGATAAGAGTGCCGTCGGCTAAAACATTAGTGTATTGGGCATAGAATGTCTTTGTTGAATTGGCGGGAATGACCAAAGGACCGTTTGTTAAGGAGGTCGTATGGTTCAAAATAGGGGTGATCCGCACTTCTCGAAGGGGTTGTTCGCTTGTTTTGAAGCGCAACATCGTCGAATCCGTTTTACCCGCTGAACTGGGTGCATAATGGATCTGGAGAATAATATTTGTACCCGCCACTAATTTCACGCCCATGCCTGCGGGATAAATCTGCGGTTGCGAACCAGGCACCCAAGCCCCTATTAAATTAGCGGAACTGGATCCAACACCGCCAAAACTCGTGTAACCAGGTTCTGGGTCAGCGGCATCGAGGTCGAAACACTTATTGGAGTTATCTGCAAATATGAGGATGTGGTGTACAATCGTACCGTTGCCAGGTAAACATTCTAAACCTGTTATAAACTTATCAACCGTTGTGCCTGAGCGCATCGGAAAGCAGCGATAAACGTCCGCATTGCTGGTTACGGTATATTTCGGAATACGCTGTGTCCAATCAGGGTTTGGAATCGCGGGCGCATCGTTATAGACTGGTGGGGCAGGCGCGTTCACTAAATTGCCCGAAGGTGCATCGGCGTTTGCCCAATCAATGATGGCTTTTTTGTCGGCATCGGACAAAGTTCGAGCGTGAGCAAGCGCATTGTATTTTTGGTCAGGAGGCCAAGGCGGCATAAGACCCAAATTAACTGAATTGCGAATGGACGATTTATAATTACTCGCCTGAGTATATGTCATGAGTGAAAACGGTGCAACGCCGCCTGTATGATGGCAGCTAGTACAGTTTTTATAAACGATGGGTGCTATTTTATCTGCCCAAGTGGGTGTTTGACCCAAGCAGGCTGAATTTATCCATAATATACTGAGGGGTATAAAAAAAGCCGCAGAATCCCATTTTCTTTTCATTATTCATTTTTTTTAAAGTTAAAAAAATCGGTCAGTGTTCACACCGACCGAAAACCACCGTAAATATAAACTACGATGCATACAAACGTGAAGATTTTCAACTAGAGGTTGTTAATTTTTTAATAAATGGAGTGGGTTGAAAGAAAAAGAATGGAATTATAAGTTTGTTGTCTGTTTGGACTTTCACTGTTTGCTTAAGTTTAAATTAAAATAAAAAAAAGCTGTCTGCCCCCTTAATAGGGACAAGACAGCTTAGGTCAAACTATTTCACTAAATCATTTTTATCTTCAATTCAATATGAGTTATGGGTCGAGAGTCTTCTTTTTTCAACGAATGACTCACGACCCGTTTCTCAGAGTATGTTAGCGTTGTATCTGTACGTAACCTACTTTTTTGTTGCCTTCACCATCTTCAAAGAGGTAAAAGTACGTGCCGTCAGGTAGGTCAACATTGTTCCATTTACCGTTCCAATCGTTTTTGTAACCTTTGGTATTCATCACCTGTGTGCCCCAACGGTTATAGACGTTGACGATATTATTCGGGAGTTTTTCGATGCCTTCAATGACGAAGAAATCGTTAATACCGTCGTTATTCGGTGAAAAAGCATTGTAAACCTTGATTTTATCACAACTGACAATCACTTCAACTTTAGTTGTATCGCAACCGCCGATATTGCAAAGTTCGTAAGTGAAGACATCTGCTTGTCCGCTGTTACAATATTCAAGGTCTGGTGTGTAAATGATACGCATGTCTGTTGTCACCAACACCTCACCGTGTTTCGGATTGGTGACTATGGTCACTTTACCGCCATTTGCATTCAAGCTATCGTTTGACAATACATCAATTAAGACAGGCTGTGTCTTAATCGTAGAAGCATAGTCAGTGAAGGCTCTTGGACGTTTAACAGCCCTTGAATAAACATGAGTCGTTACGTAAGTTGTATCGTTTATACCATACTCATCCGAAATCACATAAGTTGCTTTTTCAACACCTGCGGCAACACCTAAGCGTGACGCACAAGTGGTACCAGTTAGATCAGTGAAACGTGCATACGTATTTGTACTGGCTATGAGTTTTGAAATGCGATAACGTGTACCCAACAATTCATTGGTCGCAATACATAAGGTGTCTTTTTCTCCAACGTAGATTGCAGACTCGACATACTGAGGAGTCACACAAGCGGCGTTAATGGTTAATGTATCGGCACAGCCTGTATTTTGGTTGATGAAGACCAGTGTGGAATGCCCACGCGGAATGTCCAACAGTGTACCTATCGGAAGGATATTCTTATTCAACTCCATGATACCATAAGAGCTACTGCTTGTACGTGTCAATCTGATACCACTGTACGTTTTACCTTTATCACCACCTATAATGGTCAAAGTTGAAGAACTGAGCATCCAGTGACCTGTGGGGTCCCAAGCGTTCATTAAAGCAACTAATTCATCCATTGTATTGACCGTTGGTGCTGTATGCGTTGTGCCATTGACCGTCCAATAATCGAGACTGTAAGGACCTGTTGCACCCCGTCCTGGAATCGTAAAGTAAGTGTAAGCAAACGTCGTATCGTTGTTGCAAGCATCAAACCCACCCGTATAAGAAGTACCGTTCAGTAAAATGTTGTAATCAGGAATCACATCGTAAGGAATCTTGACGCAAACTTTTGGATTCGCTGAACAAGCATCTGTAACAATAACAGAGTCTTGTGGAATGATACTACCACAACCTGGCAATGTGACTGTAATGATGAATTTCACATAAGCCGACCCGCCTGTTGATGTCATGATGCGGAGA
>JAYTMI010000054.1:0-3030 GCA_043728625.1 Saprospiraceae bacterium
GTTGATGGCATTTTGGCGGATTTAGGTGTCTCATCTCATCAGTTCGATGAAGCAGATCGTGGCTTCTCTTATCGCTTCGATGCCCCTTTAGATATGCGCATGAATCAAGGGGAAGGCAAGACGGCTGCTCAGATTTTGAACACTTATACGGCTGAAAATCTACAAAAATTATTGAGCGAATATGGTGAAGTGCGCAACGCCCGCTCGCTGTCAAATGCTCTTGTTGCGGCGCGCGTCGGCAAATCGTATTACAATATCAGCGACCTTTTGGCAGTGTGTGACCCCCTCAGTATGGGCGACAAAATACGCTATCGGTCACAAGTTTTTCAGGCTTTACGCATGGAGGTAAACGATGAAATCGGTGCTTTGAAAGATTTTTTGCAACAAAGTTTCGAGGTTTTATCTGTTGGTGGACGTTTAGTTGTCATTACTTTTCATTCAATTGAAGACCGAATTGTGAAAAATTTTATGAAAAGTGGTAACTTCGACGGTGAATTAGAAACTGATTTTTATGGAAACATCACACGCCCGTTCACATTGATAACTAAAAAGCCAATTGAACCTTCGACTGAAGAAATAAGGAATAATCCACGTTCACGTTCTTCGAAATTAAGAATTGCAGAAAAGAATTAGTTTATGAATTATGAATTAACTTTTTTAATTACTATTAAAGGTGTTTTATTCTAAACAAAATTAAGAAATAGTGAACTTTATTTTGATTGATTTAGAGTCAATAATAGAACGTTTTAAACGATTTTAAACTAATTTAGTATTAAATTAAAGGTATTTTAATGATTGTTTAAATAATTTTATTTAATTCTAAATTTAATAAAATTAAAAATAAAATTGTTTAATTTTAAATAAAAACAACATGGCACGTCCACTAAAAGACTATACACATTTAGGCACAATGATGTCAGATTGGGTATTTGGCAACATACCATTTGTGTTCTTTTTATTTTTTATAAGTTTAATTTATATCGCCAATTCAAACTTTGCGGATAAGCAAGTGCGACAAATACAATTGTTAGAGAAAGATATTAAAGATTTGAAATGGCGATATAATGGTGCAAAGGCAGAAGTGATGCTTTCCACTAAACAGTCTGAGATAGAGAAACGGGTTGAGCCGTTTGGTTTGCGTGCTTCGAATCAAAGGACTAAACGCATTATAGTAGAGTGACTTAATACTGAGGGGTATAAAAAGAAATATTTATCATGGCAATAGTCAATTTTAGAGACAATGTTTTAGGTCGGGTTTATTTGGTTGCTGTTATTATTGTTCTAGTAGCCATGACGATCTTCTTCAAAGCATTTATGATAGTGACCCGCGAAGGTGATAGATGGCGCAAAGAGGCAGACAGACGCTATATCCAAAACCGCGAAGTACCTGGTGAGCGCGGCAATGTGCTTGCGGAAGATGGTTCGCTGTTGGCAACGTCAATTCCGTATTTTGAAATTCGGATGGATTTTGGTGCCGATGGATTGAATAAAGATGAGTTTGTCAAAAGCCTCGATTCGCTCGCTTGGTGTCTGACAACCTATTTGACTCCTGAAAAGAGTTCGATTGACGAATGGCGAAACTATCTCTGGACACATTTTCAAGCCAAAAGCCGCTATGAACTCATTGCTAAAGATATCTCTGTTGACCAATTAGCGATTATTAAAACATTTCCTGTTTTTCGTGGAGGGCGTTCAAATGGTTTTATTGGGATTCGGACAAACCGACGCGAACATCCTTTTAAAATGTTGGCACTCAGGACTTTAGGTTACACTAAAGACGATTTGAAAGTCGGTTTGGAAGGTCGTTATGACAAAGAATTGAGTGGTGGTAAAGAGAATGTTCCCATGATTCGTGTGGGTAATGACGTGTGGGTGCCTCTTCAAGATTTAACGGATATTGAGCCTCGAAACGGTGACGATGTCGTAACGACTTTAGACGTAAATACGCAAGACATTACTCAAACGGCGCTCATTCGGTCGTGTGAAACCTTTCAAGCAGAACATGGAACGGCTATCGTGATGGAAGTAAAAACTGGAAAAATTAAAGCCATTGCTAATGTAAGCCGTACAAAAGATGGATGGTGGGAGGATTATAACTATGCCGTAGGTGTGCGAGTTGAGCCCGGTTCGACGTTCAAATTGGCTTCTCTGTTGGCACTTCTCGAAGACAAAGCGGTGCGGTTAAGTGATACCGTGGATATTGAGGGTGGACACCATAAGTATTCCGATGTGGTTTTGGAAGACCATGAAAAAGCGAAGAAAAACCTGTTGACAGTCAAAGAAGCCTTTTCTGCTTCGTCAAATGTCGGTGTTTCTAAGCTGGTTTATGGCTATTTTAATGATAAACGCCAGCAATACATTAAGCATCTTCAAGATTTTAATCTGACGATTCCAACAGGCATTGAGTTAGAAGGAGAAGCACCACCCAATATCAAAAACGCCGACGATGCGACATGGAGTGGTATTACATTACCGTGGATGAGCGTCGGTTATGAGTTGGAAATCACTCCTTTACAGTTATTGACTTTTTATAATGCTGTTGCAAATAATGGTGTTATGATGAAGCCTTATCTGGTCAGTGAAATCAGAAGATATAACGAAACACAAAAATATTTCAAACCAACAATTGTCAATAAACGCGTTGCCTCTGCTGATGCGCTTGCTCAAGCTCGGGAACTTTTAGAATCAGTTGTTGAATTGCCTGGTGGTACGGCTTATCATTTGCGCACGACTCAATATCGTTTTGCAGGAAAAACGGGAACGGCGCAACTCAACTATTCCAAAGACAAACCGGGTAAGCACACTGGTGGTTATTTGGGGTCTTTCGTAGGCTATTTTCCAGCAGAAAACCCTATTTATTCGTGTATTATCATGATTTCAAGACCTAAATCAGGGCATTTTGGAGGTGTTGTCGCTGCCCCTGTATTTCGGGAAATTGCGGATAAACTCATTTCTTCAAACATAGCTTTAAGCGAACCTTTGAACCAAAAAGGAAAACCTGTGGCATCGCCTGCTTTTCTACCTGACGAC
>JAYTMI010000055.1:0-5918 GCA_043728625.1 Saprospiraceae bacterium
AAGGTTTTTTCATCAAACGGTGGCATTGGCGGCATATCAGTCAAATGCACCGCCACTAAATTCCATTTACCATTTTGAAGCGTGAAAGAGTAGGTAAAACGGTTCGTATTATCCCGTAGGCTACCGTCTTTTTTGGAAGTGTAAGTATGGTTTAAAATGCCTGTGGCGATGCCTGTACTGCCCAACTGCCGCGTTTTGAGTTCTGTAACGGTTCGGCTGACTTGGTTGAAGGCTTCATAAATTTTCAGAACACTTTCCTTGTCGCCTAAGCGTCCGTCACCATAAATAATCGTAAAATCTGAACCAACTTCATTTTTGAGGAATTGAACAGGGTCTTTTTGATAGACTTTTTCAAAGTTTTTTAAGAAGTTATCATCAAACGTTTGGGCGGTGACAACAAGGCTAAAAGTCGAGAAGAGGAGCGTAATTGCTAAGTTTTTCATTTGAACTGTTTTTTTTAAAATGACAATGATGTTTGAATACCCCCCTCAGTATAAAGGGCGTAAAAGCAGTTTTATCGCTATTGTGCAAGCTGCTGCTGTTAATCATACATTACAAGCAGTCCCGAACTTGTTACCGCTTTTTGGAAATATATTTTTAAAATAAAAACGAGGCGATGGAAAACCCTTTCCATCGCCTCGTTTTGTAACCAGTTACTCCCCCCTCAGTATCAGCGCACCGCCGACATATCCCCAATGCCAATAAAAGCCGCCCAAAAGAATGGATGGGCATTTGGATGGATGTTTTTGGCGATAAAACTTAATTTAGCTTGGCGCAAAGCCGCATCTTTTGTTTTACCTTTTTTTAAGTTTTGATAAAAAAGCAACATCAAATCCTTGGTTTTGGCATCATTGACCGACCAAAGTGACGTGACGATTGACTTCGCACCCGCATAAGCGAAAGCACGGGCGAGGCTGATAATACCTTCGCCACGTTGCAGTTTGCCAATGCCTGTTTCGCAAGCGGATAGGACGACCATATCAGCATTGAACGTCAGATTGTAAAGGTCACGGACGTAAAGTAGCCCTTTTTCAAGGCTGTCTGAGCTTGGTGCAAAGGCGAGGAAGGCATAATCTCCTGATTTATCGTCCGCTTTGCCGTGTGTGGCTAAGTGGAGGATGCGGGCGGATTGCGCCGTTGCCCTAAATTTTTGTTCGGTAGCGGATTTACCGACAATCGCTTCGCCACCCATAGATTTAGCGATGCGGAAGGCTTCTTCGCCACTGTTACTGAGGGGTGTCAAATCGCGGCGCATCGCTAAGTCGTCGGCAAAGGTTTTGGCTAAGACAGCGGTATCACTATCAAAAAATGGCGCATAGGCGATGATAGGTTTGTCGGGTGTTGTTTGGTGTTTTTTATGTATCATCTCACGCAACAAAGTGGCTGAAAACGAATAGCTGATGTTGTGGTCACGCAACAGATAAGCGTGGTCGTGGAAACGAATGGCTTTTTCATGCTTTTGCATCAATAATGCTTCGAAAGGAATATAGCCGAGAACGCCATCGGGAACGATAATCAAGTCTTCGGATAGCTGCGCTTTGACAGGTTTAATGAGCTTTTCATACAATCGAAAAGCCATATCTGCATAGACATCTGCTTGGGTTTGGAAACTATCCGCACTCAACGACCCCCTCAGTAATTTGACCCAATTATCGAGGGGAAAGTCTTTTTTTATTTCAATAAAGTCATAAAAATGAGGTTTTATAACAAAAACAAACAAACTGCTGTCGCCAACAAAATAGGAGAGTAGTGTTTGATTGGGTCGTAAAATCGTTGTTTGCAGTTCCGTTAACGTCAAAACATCATCGCCATAATGCAAGTGGTAATAATTGCTATCAAGTTTGCCAATTTCCGTTTTTAAAGCATCGTATTTAAGTTGTGCTTCAAGTTGCAACGCCAATGTAGCGGTATAAATGGAATCTGTTTCTGGGGTATTTTGGGCGAAGAGTTGTTGCTTTTTCTTATCATATTTCGCTAATTCGGCTTGTAATAGCTTTTCTTTGGCGATATACTGAGGGGGTATATTGCCAAAAGAAATCGCTTCCGCATTTTTCATGGCTTCGTACAATTGCAATGATTTACATTGTTCCGCCACTTGAAAAGCCTGAGTGTCGGTAGCGTCCTGTTGAAAGGCTTTTAAGGTTTGCAACAGCCCTTCATAAATCGGATAATTGTCTTTTATCAACCTTGAACGTCCTTCTGAAAAAGCCAATTCTTGTTTCATAAAATCCATAGCCGCGATGCCCGAATATGCCGCTTGATACGCAGAATCGAGATACGCTTGTTTGCCTGTTTGTTTATAAGCCAACTGATAGTTTTGGTTGTGCAAAGCAAAAACTTTAATTAATTGTGCTAAATCAGTGGTTTCTTCAAAATGTCCTTTGCGGGTGTAGTGATTGAATTTTTCAGCCAATTTTAGATGTGCTGATACGCTATCGGTAGAACCCATTTTTATGTAGGTTTCTGCCATACCATAATGACATTCGGCAATGGCATCTTCCTGTTCTTTGAAATTTAGATAGACCGCAATCGCTTTTTCATAATAACCGAGTGCTTTTGAATAATCGCCTTTTGACGTATAAGTGTCTGCCATATTCATATAGAAATTGCCAAAATCAGGATATGTACCTTCTGGCCAATAGAACAAGGCAATTTTGTAAGCATGTTCAAAATCAGCTATCGCTTCATCGTATTTTCCCAGATGTTTGGTGGTAATACCTCGATTTTCATATCCTTGAATCAATCTAAAATGATTGAGACCAGAAGTTTTTTCAACTAAATCAATACTCCTATCGTTATAAAATAAGGCTTTTTCATAATCGCCTAAGTTTTTATAGACAATACCTAAGTCGTTATAGACCCCAGTACGCCTTATATTTGTTTTTAGCTTTTCTTCAATATCCAGCAGTTGTGTATAATAGAAAATAGCTTTTTCAAAATCTCCTTTTCGTGCGTAAGATTGCGCCAATCTAAGCCGCATCGTCAGAGTCGGCAGTTCACCCGAAAGTATCGTTCTTAACTCAATAGCCTTTGGCAATGCTTTAATTGCCTCGCTCAACCTTGCTGTATTATAGAAAGTCAGCGCTCTGAGTTCATAAGTACGTGCTGTTAAGTCAGAATTCAAACCAAACAAAGGGACATACTTGTCAATAATAATATCTGTAATGTTCATCCCTTCTTCATATCGTCTCATAGAAAAATGTATATCTGAGAGACAAAAAGCCTTATAGTATAATACCTCTTCAAAAAAGGTGTTCAGTGTATCAGCAGTTTGTTTTAAAATAAAGTAGGCTTTTTCTAATCTGGGTAATGCGCCCATAAGCGCATAGTTGGGTATCAGTAGTTTTGCATCCAACAACAACCGCCGTGCCATAGCGGTATCGGAAGCGATAGGTGTTCCGAAAGTTTTAATTCCAACTGTTGGGTTTTCTTTTCCTTGCACCTTGATTGTTCCTGTATTCTGAAAAGTAGCATTAATCGTTAAAGTGCCATTCGTTACTTCAATATTGCCTGTGTTTTTAAGTAGAACATTTGAAATATCGATATCTTCTGAACCTGTTTTTAAGAAAGTCCCTTCAATCGTGACAATGCCATTGGCAGGTACATCGTAATTATAGAGCATTTTTGTTTGTCCTTCTTCTTTGAAAGTTTGACCAACGGGAATCCGCAATTCGCCACCTTTATAAACGACAATTTCCCCTTCAAGCCATGTACCACCGCCCTTTAAAATAACTAATTTTCCTGTAATAATGTGCATGTTTTTGGTCATTAACTGAGTTGTCCCATTAATTGTTACTGTCCCATTTCCGCCAAAATTCGCCCAATACCACATCAGATTGCCATTGACAGTAATATTGCCTTCTGTTTCTATGATGCCAAACACCAAAAGCAAATCATTTTTTATGGTCATGTTTGCTTTACCATTGATTGTACCCAAACCCGCTATTTTGAGCGAAGCCATCATAACATCAATATCTAATTTGATAATGCCAGAGTCAATAACGACATCCATTTCTGCATTGGGAATACTGCCGCACGACCATTTAGAGGCATCGCTCCAATTGCCGTTGCCCCCTTTCCATGAGCAGGTTGTTGCGTTTGTTTGAAGGTTGAATAAAAGAAAAAGAATGAAAAGGCATGAGGCGTTTTTAGAATAGCATTTGTTCATTTTTTGGTTTTTTATGCGTTAAGATTTTTTGTAAAACAAAGCTACTCTTTTTTACACAATTCTATAAAAACAAAACAAAGCCCCCCTCAGTATCCAAGTCTTTTAAGCGTCAATGCCGCTTTGTTGGCATACTGATGTCCATTATCAGTAGCTATTTTGGTCAAACGTTGTGCGCCCTCTTGTTTTTGTCCATTTTCTAAAAGACATAAAGCAGCGTAATATTCTGCCGTTTCGGTGCGACTAAAGCCATCATTTTTGACTAAATTCTCGAAAACAGGTAGGGCATTGGTGTATTGTCCATTCAAAAAATAAGTAACAGCACGCAGAAACACCCCCTCAGTATTAGACACATTTTTTAGCACATTCAAGGCTTTTGAATAGTCTTTTTGCTTTAAAAGGCGATAGGTTTCCGACATCAACCGATTCGATTGTGTATCCCGTCTGACCGTATTGTTTTCGAGGTCAATCAATACCAATGCTAAGTCCTCATTAGTGGTTTCCAAAAGGTCATTTGGCAATGTCTGCGCCTTTACAATGGGTTTTTTCGCATCAGATTTTGGTGGCGAAGGCAATTCTGATTTATTCGGAAAAGAAGGCTCGTTTTGTGATGGAACAGTTGGATTGGGCTTAATTTGAAGTGTGTCTATATTGTTTTTTTCAAGAATTAAACTGTCTTTTTTATTCAGATGAGCAGGTAAATCTATGTTATTTTTAGGTTTAAATAAAAAATATAAACCCAACAAAACGGCTATTGTGATTATCAGAAAACCACCCTTTTTCCAGTTGTTTGAAGCAACGGGTTTGTCATCCATCTCCGTTTCCCAATTTTTCATTTTAGCCCTCAAATCATCTTCTAACAATAGGTCGAGGGCTTCCAAATGTAGGCGTTGCCGTGCGACCTGTTGTGCCAAAGCGGTATCTGCCGCCATGTCCTGTTCAAAAGCAGCCGTTTCTTCTTTTGAAAGATGCCCTTTCAAATAAGCATCTATTTTTATCATTAAGTTATCTTCTGGCATGTCTCGATTTCAATTTTGTAAATAGCGTTTAAGTGTTGGATTTTCATCAATCAATGCGCCCAATTTTTGACGACATTCGAACGCCAATTTACGTGTCATTGCATCACTTGAAATATGCATCAGTTCTCGAATTTCTTTCATTGAAAATGACAGCATATAAAAATTGAGCAAAATGCGACATTTATCATCTAATTGAAGGAGTAATCTGCGAATAATGTCTCGTTTTTCTGTTTTCAATGTCTCCGTTTCGGGCGTATCGGGCGCAACAAAAATGGGCATTTCTGCTTGATTATCAATACGTTGTTGACTCCGTTTATTGGAAAAAGCACGCCCTTCACAAATGCCCATAAAATAAGGTTTCAAAGGTTTGTTTTTGTCAAAACTGCCACTTCTGATATGTTGGTCAAGTGTAATTAAGGCTTCTTGAAACGCATCTTTTGCATTTTGTAGATGTACGCCTTTGTGTTGCAAATAACCCATAGCCTCCATCCGCCAACCCGAATCCACAAAAATATAATGCAAAGCCCTATCACGGTCAACGTTTTGACCACAAATCATTTGAATGAGGACTTCATCCGTGAATTTTTTAGGATTTTTGGACATATTGCATTCCTATCTCTAAGTTACAGGCAATTTGAATTTTGTTACACTTTTGCAAAAATAACAGAGTTTTTGAAGAAAAATAAACTACTGTTGGATATTTTGCCTGATATACTGAGGGGTCTCTTTCCATC
>JAYTMI010000056.1:0-3068 GCA_043728625.1 Saprospiraceae bacterium
CTTATACACCAATTCAACGTCAATGTCATCGGTGTACAACGGGTTACTCAAGCGTTTTTACCGCTTCTGGGAGCGACTTTTAATAAAGATGTACCCAAAGGAAAAATCATTAATATCAGTTCTGTAGCTGCCATCATTACCACACCGTTTTTAGGACCTTATTGCGCTTCTAAAGCAGCTTTGAACAGCCTAACTGATGCGTTGCGTCGTGAATTATCGCTGTTTGGCATTCCTGTTGTTCTGATACAGCCAGGCCCCATCAAAACCCCAATTTGGGAAAAAGCTCGAGCCGAAACAAATATGTATGAAGGAACAGAATATGAAAAACTCTTCAAAAAGGCTCAAAAATCCATAGATCAATCAGAAAAACAAGCGATTGATACCCGTGTTATTGCTAATTTGGTTTTTAAAATTTATAACACGTCCAATCCTAAAACCCGTTATACCATCATAAAGAATAAGCCCATCATAAAACTTGTTTCATGGCTGCCGCCAAAATGGCTGGATTTTTTATTGAAAAAACGCTTATCAAAATAAGAGCTACGAATTACTCGAGTAATTTGTAGCTCATTAATTGTCATAGTTTTAACTGGCTATTGACGACCTATTTCAGGACGATACAAGCGACCTAATAATTGCGCTTATGTTTGTTCACGCTTAATTTGCCGCAATATTATGCTTCACAATAGGCTTCGGTTTTACGGGAAATTGTTTCATCAACTTAACAACGGCTGGGTGAATATCTTTTTGAATGACTGTGGGGTCATAAATATCGGCTTGCACACTGCCTGTCCACAACAATTTATGTCCGTTGGCATCAATAACATTCAACGTAACGGAATTGTTGATGTGCGAATCGAACTCGATTTTAGGATTAGGGTTTGTATAATAATAATTTGGATTGCGGATATAATAATACCGCCGCGTAAAAGGGGAATAATAAATACTCCTAAAATAGTAATGATTGTAATAGTAATCATCTTGATAAACACGCCGAACCGTGTGTGGCTCATTTTTTACCGCCAATTCAAGCAATAAATCAGGTTGTTCAAGATTGACTTGAAAACCCCTATCTGACATCTCTTTGCTAAAATAATTGCGGATATTGTTCCGAATTATCTCATTATTATAAGGCGAATTAGCTGTATCTGCTTTGTCTGCGAGCCAAGCAAAGGTTTTATACTTGTCAAAATTAACCGTCGAGTCAACTGTTGAGTTTATTTGATTATAGACATTGCAAGCAGAAAGAAGGGTCATAAGGACAAAAACAAACCCAAAGAATGATATTTTTTTCATAGCGCGTACATTTTAAGTTTTTAGAAAAAGCTTTAAATTATCCTACAAAACTAAATGATACTGAGGGGGATGGTCAAGGATAAAAATTAGTATAAAACATGATTTTAGTCAACAATAAAGATTTGAATTATACGTAATTTTATGAGAAAGCTATGTTTTTACACCGAAAATGCCTTAAAATGCCTGTTATGAATAGATACTTTAGTTTACGCCAAACCTTTTTATTGGGTATTATTGCCTTGATTTTTGCTTTAAATAGTTGTCAACCTAATGTAGTCTCACAGAAGGATGAGCCGATTCCGTCTGCCGTCAATCCCGATACGTCTCCTGTTCAAACTTGGCATTATGCGCACATTGTGGGGCGAAATATCCGCATCAAAGATTATTTTAGATACATGGACAGCCTCGTTTCTGCTTATGATTCGTTGGTGGATTACGATTTGACGCATCATCTCATCGTTCGGGCAAATCCTTGGATTATTGATACTTTTGAAAACACAGATTATTATCGTCAAAGGAAAAAAGGCGTTTTTGTATATGACCAACAAAAATTAGAAGTGCTGAAAAAAGGCGACACCTTATTTATTCCAACCGATACGATTGCGAAGCAAATTGAGCAAAAACAAGACAAAACCGTCCTTGATATCAATATTCCAGAATACACATTGCGCATTATTGAAGACGGCGATACCATCGGTTCATACCTTGTCAGAGTTGGACAAAACCGTATTCGTCAATGGTCTGTGTATGAAAAAATGTCTAATCTAAGAACACGAACAGGATCAGGTAAAATCGTTACCGTTTATTTCAAAACCTTCTTTTTAGACCCCGTTTCTGGTAAAAACTACTACAAAACCGCTCGTGACGATGGTGACACGACGCTGATGCCGCTCATGCCTTGGATCGAACCTGAAATCAATGGCGAATGTAACGGTCAGTTGATTCACCCAACAACGAACGAAACTACACTTGGCAAGGCTTACTCAAACGGCTGCATTGGTACTGCCGAAGGTGATATGTGGCGGATTTATTTCTATGCACCTATGGGTACAAAGGTGCGGATACGTTATAACCTTAATGTAAAAGATGCCAATGGTGAATCTAAGCGGTTGAAAGATATTTATGGCAAAAAGCCAAAAGTGGGTTGAAGCACTTTACTTTTTATTTAGTAGAATTTTTTCGTCTTCGTAAAATCCATTTTATGCCAATAAATCAAAAATAAAATGCCTGCTATCGTAAAAGGCAGCCCAAAAACCATGGCAACCCGCCACGCATGATTGAACGCTACATGATATGCCCACATACCCACACCGCCTAAAACGAGCATCCAACCGCCAAAAAAAGTATTGAGCCAAGCCATCACATAACCAGCCACCGCAAAAAGGAAAAGAGGTATGAAAGGAATCAAGTCATTTGCCTTGCCTTCGATGAGGTCTGGAACACCTTCGCTGATGAAAAAACTGATGAATAATGCGCTGGCGGCAAATCCTATGATACGTGCAATCCATTTTATCGTCTTCATTGTCTTGTTTTTCTGCAAAATTACCCCCTCAGTATTTTTGAGAAAATGATATGCGACCCTATCGAACCATGATATTGGTCAGTTGTAAAAAACAAAAATCAAAATTTTAGGCATGATTTCACTATTTTGATGCACTTCAAGGTTGAAAAAAGCACCCCCTCAGTAAAAAAGCCTAAAAAGAATGCACTTAAATTTTTTTTAAGTAACAATTAATCACATCTAAGTAAGTTTTAATTGATTTTTTATTGCC
>JAYTMI010000057.1:0-1658 GCA_043728625.1 Saprospiraceae bacterium
GTTTTTTGCATCCACGGCTGATAATCAAACGGCATTTTGCCTGACGTTAAAGTCTGTGTTTCGCCTGTTTTATCCGTAAAATCAACTGAATAGTCAACAAAAAGCTGATTGCCTGTCATCGCTTTTCCTGACATCACTGAAATAATTAACGGCACTTCAAGCGTTTCATTCGCCTTCAAAGTTTTACAAATTTCATTACCCGTTGAGAGATAAAAAAGCGAATGAAAATCCTTATCCGTCATGCCCGAAACCAGCTCATTTAAGCCCGTAAATTTCTTACTACGGTCAAAACGCCAATAGCCGTTCCACTCATTGATAACATCGTGGTGTTCTGTGTACAGCCAGCCCGCCACCTTTGGATATTTGCGAAATGTATTCATCATGCGGTGATAATCCCAAGACCAATCCACGTCGCCCGTGCTGCCATCATAGCCCCAAACATTGCCGCATTCTGAATTGATATTCGGCTGATTGCCTTGTTTAAAACCTTTTTCAAAATGAAATGTGCTGCCATCATAGGTATTTTTATCAATCATAGTCAAATGTTCTTCCCAGCCCCAGCCGGGTAGGTATTCATGCCATGAGTTAATATCGGTCTCCGTATGCCCACGTCCACAGCAAATAGAGTTGTCTTCAACCAAGCGAGTTTGGTCAAGCGATTTTGCGAGATAATACATCGAAGCGACCCAATTTTGCGTTTTTGGCAAATATTGGGACGTTTTTTTACCACTTTGTTCCACTTTTGTCGTCAAACCCCATGTCTCATTAAAAGTAATCCATGAAAAAATAGCAGGGTGGTTATAATCTCTTTTTATCATTTCACGCAATGTGTATTCCGATTCGGCTTGTGCATTTGCATCAGGTTCACCCCATGAATTGGGCAAGTCAGCCATCACCAACAAGCCCAATTTATCCGCCCAATAGAGTTTGCGCGGCACATCCACTTTGATATGCGTTCTCAAACCATTTAAGCCAATGTCTTTGCACAACTGAATTTCTCTTTTCATAAAATCATCAGTTGGAAACGTATAAAACCCTTCGGGATGGTAGGACTGGTCGAGCGTCAATTGCAAATAAATAGGTTGATTGTTCAAGGCGATATACGGATAAGCGGTATTAGGCAAGTTGACAACAGATATTTTACGCATCCCAAAATATGATTTCACCACATCATCACCAATTGTAATTTCAGTTTCATACAAAAATGGATCGTCCAAATTCCATAATCGAGCATTCGGAATTGCGATGTCAAAAGACGCTTTATCCTTGTTTTTAGTGAGGGGGTACTTTGAAACAATTTCAGCGTTAGGTGTTTTAATTTTGAATGTAATTTCAGACGCATCTTTCAATTCATTTGACAAAGAAACCTCTGCTTTTACAGTGTTATTGTCAATATCTGGCGTAAAATGAACGGTTTCTAAATGCGTTGAGGCACGACCTTCTAAGTAAATCGTTTGCCACAAACCCCGTGCATTGCCATAGCCTTGTTTGCCATACAATGTAAAATCACGCCGTTTATCATCCACTCGAATGACCAAATACTGAGGGGTCCCTTTTTTGACATTTGCAGTGAGTTCAAAGGAAAAAGGCGTGTATCCGCCTTGATGTTTACCAACTAAAACACCATCGAGCCAAACGGTTGTTTCCCAATCCGATGC
>JAYTMI010000058.1:0-2182 GCA_043728625.1 Saprospiraceae bacterium
TAAAGTTCCCCGAACATGGTACTCGAACCCATTTGCTGCGTCATTCGGTTTTAAACACCAACGCTTTACATGGTGATTGTCCTCAGAATGACAAAAAACTATATCGTCAAATCCTCAAAACTCTTCACAAAACCCTCTGCATCAGCTTCTTGCATATACGGTTTCCAATATGGCGGAATGGTCGTTTCATTGAGCAAACAGCCACGTTTTAGATACGGAAACAGCTCATCATACCGACTTGACACACTCATTGTCACTCGCCTATTGACCATAGAACGCCGAATTTGGTCGGCTCTTTCTAAGCCTGATGCACCTAAAAGTTCGATAAAAGCATGAACCGTTGCTTTTTGAAATTGAGCCACACGTACCTTTTTATTATTCACGACCAAACCTTTGACCAATTCGGGGTCTTGCGTTGCTACGCCCGTTGGACAAGTGTTGCGGTTGCATTCCAAAGCCTGAATACAACCCAAAGCCATCATCATGGCACGAGCCGAATAACACGCATCTGCACCCAAAGCCATGGCTCTAAAAAGATGAAAACCGCTTGTCATCTTACCCGCAGAAAAGATTTTTATGTCTTTTCGAAGGTCAAAACCCGTCAAAGCGTCGTGTACAAACGCCAAAGCCTCTTTGAAAGGCATACCGACGAAATTAGAAAACTCCAAAGGTGCAGCACCTGTGCCGCCTTCACCGCCATCAACGCTGATGAAGTCGGGTTTAATACCCGTTTTTATCATAGCTTTACAAATGCCTAAAAATTCGCTTTTATGCCCTACACACAGCTTAAAACCAATGGGTTTACCGCCTGACAACTCTCTTAATTGACCAATAAAATGGCACAAACTCAAAGGCGTATTAAAAGCTGAATGAAATGGAGGCGACAGGACATCCGTAAATGGTTCAACGCCTCGAATCGCTGCGATTTCAGGTGTATTCTTTTTAGCAGGTAGAATGCCGCCATGACCGGGCTTTGCACCTTGCGACAGCTTCAATTCTATCATTTTTACTGAGGGGTGCGCTGCGGTCTTTGCAAAATTTTCAGGAGAAAAAAAACCACCTTTTGTACGGCTACCAAAATAACCCGTACCCACTTGATAAATCAAATCGCCACCTTCTGTAAGATGGTGCGGACTCAAACCGCCTTCACCTGTGTTGTGTGCGAAGTTGCCAATTTTAGCACCTGCATTCAACGCCAAAACCGCATTGGTGCTTAGAGAGCCAAAAGACATAGCAGAAACATTAAAAACGCTGGCAGAATACGGCTGTTTGCAGTCAGGTCCACCGACCAAAACACGTGGGTCTTGGTTCAAATCGCTGAAATCACGAGCCGCAATGGAGTGGTTCATCCATTCATAACCCTCTTCATAGACATCGAGTTGCGTACCAAAAGGCGTGGTATCCACATCTTTTTTCGCTCTTTGATAAACAATGCTGCGCTCGGTGCGGTTGAAAGGACGACCGTCAATATCAGACTCGACGAAATATTGATAAATTTTGGGGCGTAGCCATTCCATCCAATACCGTCCACGTCCCACGAGAGGAAATGTCCGCATGATGGCATGATGCGTTTGATACATATCGTAGATGCCGAGTAGGACAAGAGGTCCAACAACAATAAACGCCCACCAGAAAGAATGCCAAAAATAGCCGATAACAGCCGTCAGACCGACAGACAGGACTACAAAAACTTTAAAGTCATTTCTCATTTTGATTGAATTTGGTTGTCAATTATTTTTTGTAAAATTGGTGTTTTTAAATCTCATTTTTGCTTTTTCTATTAAAAAAATAATCGTGATGTTTTCGTGATACAACTTTCGTATATTGGGTTAAAACAAAATCTTAAAAATCTATTTCAAATTTACAAAATGAAAAAATTACAAATCATTCTACTTAGCTTTCTTTTGGTCAGCCTTTCAGCTTGCCTTCAAGTCAAAGATGTTAACTCTTCCTCAAAGCCCATAAGTCATGCCGCTTTTGACAGTTTGCTGCGTAAGCACGTCAATACTGAGGGGTGGGTTGATTATGAAGGCTTTATAAAAGATAGTGCTTTGCTGAATTCATATTTGAGCCTGTTGTCAAAAGGGTATCCCAGTGACAAAAACTGGAATAAAAATGAACAAAAAGCGTATTGGATAAATGCGTATAATGCGTTCACTATCAAGCTGATATGCGATCATTA
>JAYTMI010000059.1:0-2225 GCA_043728625.1 Saprospiraceae bacterium
AGGGTTCAAAACCCTCGCAAGGTTATTTCGAAAGATTTAGAATTAAATTTGGTAGCTTTTTTCTATAAAGTAACTTTTAGACCTTATTACACAACCCCAAAGCTATTCTAACAACTACTTCTGAGGAACATTTAAAATAGCCAATATATCTTTCACCGCCATCTTGCCTTCTTGACGGTGCAAAAGTTTCCCATTTTTATCGTAGAGCCTCAGCATCGGTACAGCCGTGTAATCAAAATAGTTATGCATCTGTTTTTCATCGTCTTTGAGTAGAAAATACTGAGGGGGTAGCCCTTCGGTAAATTTGAGAATATTCACCCGCTTATGACCACTCACCAGCACGACATTAACGTCTTTAAAAGCAGTCCCACTATTGGTCAATTCTTTGACCATGCCATAGCAATACTCGCATTTTGTACTGAAATAAAAAAACAAAATCGGCTTATCCGCTGCCAAATTTTGATTCGTTTTAAGCACACTATCTTTCGCTGTGAAAAAACGAAAATTAGGCAAAACAGGTTTTTCAACCGCTGTATTTTGAGCTTGAATAGCCGTGTTTAAAATTAGAAATGCAATTATAGAACCGACATTTCCCACACCTAAATTAGAAAATAGTATTTTGTCAAGTTTCACAAGGTTGTTGCTGATTTTCAGTTATTTTCTTGTGCAATGTTATTAATTTATTTCTGAACTCTGCTGGTTTTTCTTTAAATAATTGCGGTTCTAAAATATACCATTTTTCTAATGCGTCAAATGGTGTTTTTACGTTGAGTTCTTTTCTTAACGACCCATGCCTTCTGTATAAATTGTAGAACATCAAAAAGTTCATTAAATCTGTTGTCATTTCGCCTTTATTGGCGTATTTATTTATCAGAATTGTGGCGTTTTTAATTGTTCCATTTACCCGCTCTACCATACCGTTTGTTTGTGGTGTTGCGGGCTTGGTTAGGCGGTGTTCAATGCTGTTTTGTTCGCATATTTCGTCGAGTTTTGAGGCTTTTTTACACAATTCACCTTTCTTCGATTTAATGAGCGCATTGGTGAATTCTAAGCCATTATCGGTCAGTATATGCGTTATTTCAAATGAGAAAAAATCAATACATTCTTGCGTGAAATCCTCTGTATTCGCTGCCGTTTTTTGGTCATATTGCTTGAAGTACATGAGGCGTGTTGCCCTATCAATTGCGACGAATAAGTAGCTTTTTTGCCCATTTAAGGTCGGTAAATAGGTGACGTCCATGTGCAAATAGCCGGGTTTGTATTCTTTAAATTTCTTAGCAAGTTCCTTCTTTTCTTCGGGTACTTTATGGATTTTTTCACGTCGAAATACCCGATAAACGCTGCTCCTTGATATAGATTTATTACCTGATAACATCATCTCAAAAACCTCGTCTAGGGGCAACCATGTTGACCGCCGAATTTGACAAGCTAAATACTGCTCAAAATCCGTTAAGGCGTAAGCAATATGGTCGGGACGAGAGGTCTCATCCGTCTGAAAAGACCGATTTCGCCACTTAGAAATCGTCGTCGCTGACGTGTTAAAGCGAATAGCCAAATCTTTATTACTGGCATCACTTTGTTGAATGTGCGTACGAATGTTTACATTTGTCGCAGCGTTAGAATGGTAAATCTGACTCATAAGAATTTTTATTGTGCAACAACAAAAATACTGAGAAATTTCGGTTTATCATTCTTTCCTTTTTCCCCTTCGGGAATTGTTCCGCTTCGCTACACAATTCCCGAAGGGGAAAAAGAACTAAATAAACACAAAATACCATCAATAACGTTATGAAACTATACAGTTATCCAAATAAATCTGTCTGATATGCTGTTTTGTCATTAGTGTTTGAATTCTTTGATTTCACCTTATTAATAATTTCTTCCAAACTTTTTTGAGTCAGTATTGTAATATCTTTTTGTTCAGCAATTAACTGTCGATTCAAATCAAACATTGGATTATTTAAATCAATATTTTGGTCATACATTACTGCTCGGGGAATATTGTAATCTTTTGCATATCCCATTGCTAACCTTGCACCGCTATCTAATTTTTGGTCGAATATTTTCCATCGTTCATCTGAATCTTGAGCGTAACTTGCTGCCAAAATTATAGCATCACAAAATAATGCTTGTAATCTATCACGCTCTTTGTATCGACTACTTAAATCCATTGAAGATTTATGCTCATCAAAGTACTCAGTTATTAAAAGCCCACCTTCTTCGAC
>JAYTMI010000060.1:0-4470 GCA_043728625.1 Saprospiraceae bacterium
GACTGTTGCGCCGTAATAAGTCATTTCGACAGCTTCCTCGTAGCTGATTTGATCGAGTTTCACGACATCTTTGAATACACGCGGGTCGCCTGATAGTACGCCCGATACGTCTTTCCAAATATACATGCCTGCGGCATGCAAACAATGACTGAAAATAGCTGCCGAATAATCAGAGCCTTCACGTCCCAACGTCGTCGTATTATTGTCTTTTGTGGAGCCGATAAAGCCTTGTGTTATCACAAATTTAGACCCCTCAGTAAATAGGGGTTTTATGATATTTTGAGCGTTCGCTTGTGTTGTTTGCCAATCAACAACTGATTCACGCCATGTTTCATCTGTTTTTAAGACATCACGTGCATCAAGCCAATTTGTTTTGAGACCGATTTTATTCAAGTAAGCCGCTACGATTTTTGAAGATAACAATTCGCCAACAGACACTATTTGATCATAAATATAGTCGTATTCATCGTGCGGTTCATCTTCCAAAATCCATTCAATTTCCACAATAGTATCGTTCACTTGGGCATAAACATCGTCATCGGCATCAAATAATTCTGCCATAAGTGCCTCATGTTTTTGACGTATTCCGTGTAAAATACCTTGGGCTTTTCCATCGCGCTCAAAATATGCCACAACGATTTCTTCCAAAGCATTTGTCGTTTTGCCCATAGCAGAGACGACAATGAGAATATTTTCAGAACTGAATTTATGAAGGATGTCTCCCACGTTTTTGATATTATCTATATCACGCAACGACGCACCGCCGAATTTGAAGACTTTAATAGGTTGATTCATAATTAAGAAATATTGTTTGATAATAAATTGCGCGCAAATATAATGAAATGGTGAATGACGAATGGTGAATGGTGAATAATTTAATGGTGAATAAAAAATGCCGTACTTGATTTATATCAAATACGGCATTTTTTATTCACCATTAAATTATTCACCATTAAATTACGGTTTTCCACGTATTGACAAAAACTCACGTTTAAGTTTTTTCGCATCTTCATCAGAAAGGAAAGGAATATTATTAAGACGTGAAGCAAGCTGGTCGCTTACATTTTTAAATGCTTCACGGTCAGACGATGTAAATGTCGAAACTTGTGGTAATCGCTCATTTAAATGGTTGACCTGCGAGCCATTTTTCCAAAAACGGAAACAAACGTGTGGACCAGTAGCCAAACCTGTTTGACCGACATAACCGATAACTTCGCCTTGTTTGACTCTTGTACCAGATGAAATGCCTTTTGCAAAACGGCTCATGTGTAAATATTGCGTTTCGTAAGGCTTCATGTGTCGAATTTTTACATATTTACCATTACCGCCACCGCGTGTTGCTTCAGTCACAGTACCATCAGCAACGGACAAAATGGGTGTACCTTCTGGAGCTGCATAATCGGTACCATAATGTGGGCGATTGTAGCCTAAAATCGGATGGAAACGGTTTTTGCTGTAATGCGAAGTGATGCGGCTATACTTTAAAGGTGATTTTAAAAAGCCGTCGCGCATAGGTAAACCGCTTTTTTCGTACCAACCTTTTTCCTTACCATTGTCGAAATAAATTGCCAAGACAGGTTTTTCAGCATCGCGTTCTTTGATAGAAACTGCTTTCAACGTTTTGACGCCAACAGACTGTCCTTCAACGAGTTCTTCTTCCCAAATCAGTTTGTATTCGTCGCCATCGTTGAATTTACGTAAGTCAAATTTATATTTCAATGCATCTTCAACTTCATCAGCTAATGCATAACTCAAACCTTGCTCAACCATCGTTTCCCACAAAGAGCTTTTAACTTTACCTGCAATTTCAAACTCACGGGTTGTAATGGCTCGTTTAACTTCTTTGATAGTAACATTTTTGAAATCAACGATGACAAAACGTTTTGCATCAGGTTCATAGATAAAATAATCGTATCCTGTACGCGGGTCACGACTTAGAACTGTATAAGGCTTGCCGTCTTGAATTTTTTCAAAATCATAATAAGGTTTAGCGACACGCGAAAGGCTATCCGCTTGTCGAGCCGTCAAACCCCGCTTGGTCAACATGACTGTAAAAACATCTTGATGCTGTATTTTATCCTCAATAACGTTGAATGTATCCAATGCGAAGCCATATTTAACCGTTGGTGAAACGACAGATAACGCGCTCAGTTTGGGCGAAACGTTGCTGTTTTTAGTAATAAAAGAAGTTAGATTAGTCGCTTCTGTGAGGAAAAGAGCAGCAGTGCCAATGGCAGTAGCGGCGGTGAGTCTAACGATATTTTGTGGTTTCAGAAAATTGGTAAAAAGATTTTTCGAAATAACCTGAACCTGATGATTCGTAATTTTATTTTTCATATTTTACTAACGATTGTCAAAAAAAGTGTGTCCTAAGAAATATTTTTAGCTGATTTTTCATTTCAAAACGATGATAAATTGTGTTCAGACGCAATGATAGAAAAAAAAATCACGGATTGATATAACAAAAATGTTAAAATTTTTCAGAACCTAAAGAAAAAGCATTGTTTTTAAGTGAATATAATGTTTACAGAATATTAATTGGTTAATCCTATAAAAACTGTTGATTAGTTCTGCTAAACGAACAAAATATTATTAATATTGTAAAAGACGTTTTTTAAAACTAATCCAAAGCTCGGTACCAATCCTTGGCTTTATAGAATTTTTACATTCGTTCAGAGAAAGAATATCGAAATATGGCTCAAAATAGGAACGATATTCCTCACTCGTTCCACCAAAAGGCGGTCCTTGAAATGTGAAATTTTGATTGAACAGAACACCATAAATAGACCCCTCCGTATCCAACAATTCAAAGCACTTTTGAGCATATTTAGGGCGCAAAGATGGGTCAATGGCGCAGAAAAAGGTTTGTTCGATGATGATGTCAAACGTGCCTTTTAGGTCGAAAAAATCAGCAACAACCCATTGACTTTCTTTTAAATCAGGTAACTTCTTTTTCAATTTTTCAATGGCTTCCTCTGCCCAATCGCATACCGTTATATTATAAAAACCATGCCGATAAAAATAGAGGACTTCATGACCGCTTCCTGCACCGGGAATCAAGATACGCAGACTTCTGGCTGTATTTTTTCCAACAAGATAATCCACAAATTCACGAATAGGAGTCGTAGCTTCGCCTGCATCCCAAGTCGTTGCGCCTGTTTGCCAACGGTTTTTCCAATAGTTTTTATCGAGCATCCTCTTTGATTATTAGGCATAAAGTGGTCAAAAAAGGCTGCAAAGATAAGAATAATTGGCTGAATCAAAGAATGAAACACCAAAACTGTGTTTCTGTGCATCTACATGTTTATTCCCATTTTTAAAAAAATCACAATAAAAAATGCTTAAAATGAAAAGAACAATCCCCTCAGTAAAAAGGCAATTTGCAAGGAGCAAAAGGCAATAAAAGGATTAAATTTAGAAATTATTAAAATCATATTTCTTCACATTTTAAACCAATGTATTATGGCTGAATTTCAAACCAACGCCAAATCCCCACATGTTGACATGACACCGATGGTGGATTTAGGCTTTCTGCTCATCACTTTTTTTATGCTGGCGACCTCGTTTTCAAAGCCAAAAGTTATCAAAATGATTGAACCAGATGGCACAACAGATGAATTTATAAAACTGAATTGCAACCGTGCATTAACCTTAATCCTTGATGAAACGAATTATGTCAAATACTATACGTGTCCGTCGGTTGAACAGGGTAGGGCAGACAGTGTTGACTTTTCAAGGAATGGCTTGCGGGCACTTATTTTGAATCGGCAAGAAGCCGCAAAAGTGTGTTTCAACAGCGAAAAACCGCTTATCGTTTTGTTGAAAGCAACGGGAAAAGCGCATTACAAACACCTGATTGATGCCATTGACGAATTGAGTATTACCAACACCGTTTTTACTTTGGCGAAAATGGAGAGTCTTGATTCGACGTATTTAGGTATGAAAAATTGATTTTTAGTTGAAAAAAAGTGGTTTTCCACACACCAAAAGACCCCTCAGTATCATCTTCTTATTTAGCGGCGCGTCGTAGGTTTAAACAACTATTTCTCTCACTTATTAAAATTCCCGTTTCATGGAAAATTATTTGGAACGCGACTTGGACGACATTCTGTTCGAGCATCGCAACAGAGCCTATGGCGCATACGCCCTGCGTAAATCGTATGCAAGGCGCATAAAAAAAGCCTCATTCTGGGGTTTAGTTTTCTTTCTATTCCTTGTCAGCAGCCCTTTGATTGCGGTTAAAATGACACCTAAAAGACTGCTTACTGACAATACAGAAGTTAAGTTGATAGAACCGCCAAAACAGGAAATTAAAAAGCCTGTCGTGCCGCCACCAACACCGCCACCGCCGATGAAAAAAATGGCTATGTTGCGTTTTTCAGTGCCGAGGGTAACACTTGAAACAGAAAAAGAGCCGCCACTCATCGTGCCACCCTCTGATTCATCTATTCAAATTGGCAACAAAAACGT
>JAYTMI010000061.1:0-2791 GCA_043728625.1 Saprospiraceae bacterium
CCTAATGCGGTTCGATGCGCACTAAAATATAGTGTTGTTTCCAACATCGGTTTATTCAGTTCGCTAAAAAATACAACGAAAAAACTGATGATGTACAAGCCAAAAAATAGGCTGTTCTTTTCAATAATTTTTAACATAGTCGTCCTATATATTGACCCCATGTTCGGGGAACTTCAAAAGTTCCCCGAACATAAATGCCTTCAAAAATAATAATGTTTGGGACAAAAAACTTGTAACCTTTTTTGAAATAACTTCTTTTCTCATGCGCTCAATTTAGCAAATCGTTTTTTAATATTCAAAAATTCAATGATTTTCTTGCCATATTTATCGAACACAGCTGGCGATAGTTTGTAGTCATTCACAGCCCTAAAAGTCAACAGAATAGCTATTGGAATCAAAATAACAAGAGGCACCCACGCCGCCGTCACAGGTGAAATCGAGCCAGCATCTTTCAAATTTTTACCATAAATCATTGAAATCATAAAGACCATAAAAAAGACGATGGCAACCAATATAGGATAGCCAAATCCACCTTTTTGAACAATCGCACCCATAGGCGCACCAATGAATAGAAAAATAAAGCATACAAGCGCATAAGTAAACTTCAAATTAAACTCATAAACGTATTTGTCCCGTGATTCATCAACCAATTTCGTTTGCCGAAGGGTATTTTCTATCTGAGTCTTAACGTTTTGTGCTTGCGATTCTGCACGCGTCAAAAAGTTTTCTTTTTCGTATTTCGGTAAGCCGGTATCGGTCAAAACGGCGTAAAAATTAGGCTTTAAATATTTATTATTAAATGTATCTTTTTTCGGTATTGTCAAGGTTTTATTACTATAAGGTGTGCCCGCCAAAGCTGCTTTGTTAAATGAGTCCAAAGTCGCTTGTCCTTCAGACTTGGTTTCAGGGACTTTAACCTCTGTTTTCTCATTTAATACTGAGGGGGGCGTTTGTTGTTGAACCGCATTGATATTTTGTATAATAGCTGTATCTGTTTTGGCTACGGGCAATAATTTATTTCGCCAAGGCGTAAAATTGGTCTGTAAACCCCTAAACAAATCTGTTCCATAAGTATAACCAACTTTCTGAATGGAGTCCATCGCATTGAAAAGTTCCCGACTGGACAGCATTTTTTGGTTGTTTTTAAACAAACCTTCATCTGTTTTGCGTCGGTCAAATTCCGATAAATCAAAATATTTCTGCCATGATTTAAACTTGACGCGCACAAAAGGGTAGTTCTTCGCATTGCTGTTATTTTGTCCTGTTGTCTCTTGATATTGTATGCCGTCGTATAAATTCATAACAATAAACTGCTTGTCATGTGTGGTCATCATTTCGCCTGTTTTGGCAGAAGTTTGATTGACGAGGTTCGCATTATAGTTTTTATTGCCATAAATCAAGACATTTTCGATGCTCGTACCATCCGTTCCTTTTTTACCAATACGCAGTGTATATTCTTGAAATTCGTCGTTGAAAACACCTGCTTGAAAAGAAACCGTTGGTTTGGACTTCCGAATATCATAAAAACGGGAATAAAATTTCAAATTTGCCCATGGAATAAGGACTTCTGATGTGAAAAATGAAAAAACAGTTATCAAACTAACTGCCAACATCAAAGGACGCATGACGCGAAACAGAGAAACGCCAGCAGATTTAAAACTTGATAATTCATACCGTTCTGCCAAATTCCCCATCACCATCACCGTCGAAATCAAAACGCCAATTGGTAAGGCTTGTGGCACGAGGACGATTGTTAGATAGAAAAGAAGCTCCATTAACTCTAAAATACCTAATCCTTTGCCCATCATCTCATCAATATACAGCCATAAAAAGTGCATCATCAACACGAACAAAGCGATGCCGAATGAGACAAAAAAAGGCGGTATAAAAGACTTCACTAAGTATTTATCAAGAATTTTTATCATTTCAAATCTTTAAAAGTTGGGCGAAATTAAGCGAATTTTAAACGTTTCAAAATTAGTTTTGTGATAATTCCATTTATTGAATGCACTGATTTACGAAATCTTAAAGATTTCGTAAATCTCTTGCTATCCCAACATTTCTTCTAAAAACCGTTTATCCACACTGCTTTCAATAACATGATTTTGCAAAAACCATTGCGGATAAAAACCTTTGCGTTTTAGGTAAAGGTCTTGAATGAAATCCGCCTGTTGCTCTGCATTCAAATCAAAAAAAGAACCTTGATACCACCCCTCAGTATAAGTATAGTTATAACCCGCCGCCGTCCGTTGAGCAGCTAAAGCAGCCGCAATATAGCCCGCACCAAATTGCTGATATTGCCAAACGTGTGTCAATTCATGGACAAAAATATCTGCCCGAACAGGTCGCCAAGAGTTGATGGTATTAAATGTCACATAAGCATGAGCCATGCCACGACGAACAGGAATAGAGCGTTTGTCGTACATAACTAATTTGAAATCAATGGCATTGCCAAACATTTCACGACCACGTTGTATTTCAGTAGCTGTCAAAAGACGTGAATTAGGTGAGAAGAGATTGGTGAATATTTCAAAAATATCAAAGAAAAAAAACAAATCAGCCAATAGGAGACTAAAAATTTGCCTTTTTACTGAGGGGGGGTAAATTTTGTAAAAACGATGATTATTGAACGTCAAAAGCAGCCAAACACGTTTTGGTGTTTGTTTGAAAACAAAAAGAATACGTCGAAATAACCAGCGTATTTTCATTAGAGAGGATTTTACTTAAAACGTATTGCTTTAACAGGCGAAATGGACAAAACCATAAAAGTCGGCAATATCAAAAACACAGT
>JAYTMI010000062.1:0-4397 GCA_043728625.1 Saprospiraceae bacterium
TGCATATTGCCAATAATACTGAATGGTTGACACGGAAAACCTGCTAATAAAATGTCGTGGTCAGGAATGTCTTGTGGCGCAATTTCTGTAATATCGCCAAAAGGTTTTTCACCAAAATTAGCTTCATACATGATTTGAGCGTCTTTATCCCATTCAGACGTAAAGACATTTTCGCAGCCAAAATGCTCAAAACCTAATCGAATACCGCCGATTCCTGCAAAAAGGTCTATGGTTTTTAGTTTTCTACTCATTAAAGTTCTTATTTTAGTACGCAAAGTTAAAAAAAGTCGCCTAAATGGGTGTTTTAGATGGAACAAAGAAATTCTTTTCAGTTCGATATATGCCGAAAGCCTTTCAAACGTGTGTTTGAGAGGCTTTTAGTGGTTTTATACTGAGGGGATGGTTTTTTGTTTTTATTTCACAGGTCTGAAGACGGGGCAATAGTATGTGTCACGTTTGTCCAAAGGACTTCTTCGGAGGAAACGCTCACGAGCAAGTTCGTTTTGTTGAAGTATAGATGACAGCAGGGATTCAATACCGGCGCGTTAATTTGAGAAAAAATAAATATTTTGTTAAACTTGTGAGAACCATTACAAAGGCTTAATATTGTATCACAGACTAAAACGAAAAACAAAATGCTATGAGAATAATTGCCAAAAAAACTTTGGTGAAATATGGGTTGCTTGAACCACTTGCAAAGAATGCTTTGGATAGTTGGTATAAAAAAGTTGAAAAAGCGGAATGGCAAAATCACAATGATTTAAAAGAGCAGTTCAGTAATGCTTCTATTATAGATACAACAAGAGTTGTTTTTAATATTCATGGCAATCATTTTCGGCTCATTGTTGATATTGAATATCGCTATCATGCCGTTTTTATTACTTGGGTAGGTACTCATTCTGAATATGATAAAATAAATGTTAAAAATGTCAAATACAATCCTTTTGATTAAATCTGAACAAGAATATGATAATGCGCTGTTGCGTATCCAAACCTTAATTCGTGCACAGGTCGCCGAAGATAGTCTTGAATTTGAAGAGTTGGGCTTTTTACTCGATGCTGTCGAAGTATATGAAAAAAAGCATTATATTGTTATCGAACCTTCTGTTTTGTCTTGAATAATTTAGATGAAGCCGATATAGAAAATATCAAAATGTTAGATAAACTAAAAATATTGGAAAAACTGCCTAAGTTTGCTCAATATTATACGCCGAAAGCCTTTCAAGCTTATGTTTGAAAGGCTTTCGTTTTGTTATTCACAAGGAATACTGAGGGGTGGTTCATCCCGATTATTTCGGGGTGCTTAGTTTTTATTGTGCGGGTCTGGAGACCTAAGCATAGTATGTGTCGCTTCTGGAAACGTTCACGAGCAAGTTCGTTTTGTTGAAGTATAGATGATAGCAGATGTATAAAAAGCTTCTGGTATCGTGTGTCAAATCACGTTGTTAAAAAAAATGAGTTATTTTATACCTGATAGGGAAGAGTCTTGGATAAAATTACTTTAATTTGTCTTCAAATTAAACAAACATCATTGCAATAAAAATCATGGAAACGATTACATATTATGAGGCAACCACTTAATTTAGAGTTATTAAGACAAGGAATTCAAGATTGTATTACACCCAATTTAGGGGGTTATATGTGTGATTGTGCAATTGCGTGTTTGCATCGGCAAAATCACAGCAGTGAAGTTGTTTTGCATATAAAAACAGATGATGAGGAACGCCTGTTAACACTTATTTGGACAACCGAAGTTAATAAACAACTTTTAGTTGCAACGAATGATAACGATGTGTCTGCTGATTATGGTGCGATGGCAATTGCACTACTGTTAATCCGATTTTTTACCCCATACCGTTATTTTGAACGTTCTCAAAAAGGAACAGGGGTTGATTTTTGGCTTTCTGAAAATGCTGATACGCTTAATTTTACTGCAAGACTTGAGATTTCGGGTATTCATCATGAAAGAGGACGCAATACATTGAGAACTCGCTTGAATCAGAAAAAAAAACAGGCACTTTTATCTGCGGATTCCCAATTACCTGTGTATATTTGTATCACTGAATTTCATAAACCACAATCAATTCTTTTTCGATATGACAGCCATCAACAAGAAAATGACAGCAAAGATATGGCACGATAAAGCGATGACTTTATCTCAAGACGCTTTGGTTCGTCAATTAAAAGGTCAATCGGGCTTTTTAGATATGTATGTGGAAGCTTTTGAAAATGAGCAGAAAGCGGCGATGTTATTCTTAGATATGTTAGATAATGAGCCGACACGTTCTGTTTTGTTTAGAAGTGCAGCATCTTTAGCGATTCAATGTGGTAAACTCAACGATGCTGAACAATTGATTGAAATAGGTTTATCGGGAAAACCGCCCAAAGCGATTGCTGCAGAATTAATTGACCTACAATCTCAAATAACCCTGCAAATGAATCTCTAAGATTCCTTATTTGCTCTTTTCTATACACCGAAAGCCTTTCAAACTTATGTTTGAAAGGCTTTTGCTTTGTTATTCTCCGAAAGGAGTCCTTTGGACAGAAGGAATACTGAGGGGTGGTTTTTTGTTTTTATTTCACAGGTCTGTCCGAAGGACTCCTTTGGAGAAGACCTGACAAGAATATGTGTCGCGTTTGGAAACGCTCACAAGCGAGTTCGTTTTGTTGAAGTATGGATTACAGCAAGTAATTGTCATGGAAAAATGTCAGAATTGATGCGTTTAACCTGCTTATATACTTGAAATAGTGTAATTTTGTAAAAAGTTTAAATATGCCAAAAAAGGACAAGTTTCACGATACGGTAACGATTGCCTTACAAAAAGAACAATGGGATATTACTAACGACCCTCTTTTTGTACCAACACAAGGCGGCACCAACTTTTTTATTGATTTAGGGGCTGAACGATTTATTGGTGCTGAAAAAGATGGTGAACATATTGCAGTAGAAATAAAAAGTTTTGGTGGTAATAACCCAATGTACAAATTTTATGAAATGTTAGGTCAATTTTTAGTCTATCAATTGGGTTTAGAGGAGCAACAAAAAATTTGGGAACTTTTTATTGCTATCTCTGATGTCGGTTATAAAAAACTTGATGATTCTCCGATTTTTAAGAAAGCTATGCAAAAATATCAGTTAAAATTTGTCATTATTAACGCAATTTCAAAAACGATAATCGAATGGAAAAGGTAAAAAAATATCAAAAAGCGGTGCTTGAAGTGCTTAATTATTATGCTTCAATTAAATCTCCTTTTATGCCTGATGTAGAAAATAAGGTCATTATAGATACTAAAAATCATCATTATCAATTACAGCGTATTGGGTGGTATCAAGACCGTCACGTTCACTATACTGTTTTTCATTTTGAAATACGGGGCAATAAGGTATGGGTACATGAGAATCGAACCGATGTTAATATTGATGAAGAATTGATAGAGGCTGGTATTGCCCCCAAAGATATTATGTCGGGATTAGACCACCCAAGTTTAGAAGGTACAACCCAATCCGCTTTGGCTTAACGAAAGTGTGGGATAATTTCTTAAATGATTTTAATGCCTTTGAATCAGATATTCAGACAACATCTGCAAAACAACAAAATATGGGGCAAGCTGCTTAATTTTGCTCTTTATTATACGCCGAAAGCCTTTCAAGCTTATGTTTGAAAGGCTTTTGTGGTTTTATACTGAGGGGTGGTTCAGCCCGATTATTTTGGAGTGCTTTTGTTTTTATTGCGCAGGTCTAAGACCTAAGAATAGTATATATCGCGTCTGGAGACGCTCACGAGCAAGTACGGTTTATTTTGAATATCTTATGCCAGCTGGTTGCGTTTCGTCACTTTATAGTAGGGTCGAGTAGTGAAAACGACTAAATAGCCCAATTATCAAGTGACAAACCATTAATATGCTCATAATCTTTTGTATTGTTTGTGATAAGCGTTAATTCATTTTCTATAGCTGTACCTGCAATCAAAATATCATAATTTCCACTATGCCGCCCTCCTTTCCATAATTCAGCAAAAATATTGGCAGATATTTCGGCTGACGATTCAGTCGTATCTAAGATTTTATGTTGGGCGATGAAAGAACGGAAATTTTCAATTTGACGGTTTGCATCTTTGGCTTTCAATCCACCTAATATTTCCACAATTGAAACACGACTGATGAAAACGTGTTCATGTGTTGCCATATATCTATTGAATTGTGCGACGACTTGAGGATGCCGCTTGAAGTAGTAAGAAAGCGTATCGGAATCTAAAAGAGCTTGTTTCATAGTTAGTCGGTTAATTCTTGAAGTCTGTTATGGACTGCTAAATTGTTTTTTTTTCTGTTTGTATGTATGTCGTTTAATAAGCTGTCCCAATCAAAATCTTCTTCTGATATGGTTTCTGTGACGGACG
>JAYTMI010000063.1:0-10840 GCA_043728625.1 Saprospiraceae bacterium
CTGACAAATTATACTGAAATCAAAACTTCGGTGGCTTCGGGCGCATTTTGGGGCAGTATCAATCAAACGTCTGGTTTTTCAACTATGCCTAAAGGTTCTAAACTTTCTGCTTGTGAGTTGGCTAAAATAGATTCTTGGATAAAACGAGGTGCATTAAATAACTAATTCACAATCAATAATTTATACGTTTCAATAACAGTAATTTTTTATTTTATGAAAAAAACCTTTTTTATCACATTCATTATTCTTTGCAGTATTTTCCTGTCAACAACTATTCAGGGTTGTTATACTGACAACGAAGAAGAGCTTTACGGCACGACTACAACAATAACGTGCGACACAACAGGGGTGAAATTTTCCACAAATGTTTTACCCATAATGACAGCACAATGTGCAACTTCCGGTTGCCACAATGCTGCTACGGCTTCGGCAGGTGCGAATTTGAGTGGCTACGTGACCATCAAATCCTATATCACAAATGGTAAAGATTTGTTTATCGGCTCTATCAAACACACTTTGGGCTTTTCGGCAATGCCGAAAAGCGGCAATAAATTAGCTGCCTGCGATATATCAAAAATAGAGACATGGATAAAAGCGGGTATGCCAAATAATTAAATCTACATTACACCCCTCAGTATTTAAGGTAAATTTTAATATTAAAATCAACCAATTATGTTAAAAAGAATTCTTCAATTTGGTCTAATTGCTGCCGTTATCGGTGGTAGTATTGGCTATTATATGTGGAACAAACCACATGAAACCATCGGAAAACCTGATTTTGTTACTACAGCAACTGAAATCGTCGCTGAATTTGACAAAGACGAAAACGAAGCGATGAAAAAGTACGTCGGTACAGACGGCAAAACCATCGTCGTTCAGGTGTCTGGCAAAATAGCTGATGTCAAAAACGACACTTCGGGCATCACTATCGCACTCGACACAGGCGACCCTATCAACGGTGTCAGTTGCGTCCTCGATCGTTTTACAAAACATCCTCGTACCGATTTCAAAGTCGGCGATGAAGTTAAATTGAAAGGTTTATGCACAGGTAAATTAAGCGATGTGGTGATTGACCGTTGTGTTATCGTTGAATAAATTTAGGGATTCCGTTAAAGTTAAGTGAAAGTTACTGAGGGGTATGTTTCGATATTGAGAATCAACGTTTTAGATACTTAAGAATTTAAAAACAATCAAATTAAAACTCATTCACAATGAAAAAAGTAATGTTGGGCTTAATCGCCCTGATGATGACGATGAGCGTTTCGGCTCAAAAATTTTATACAAAAGACGCTGATGTTTCTTTCGATGCGAACAGTCCGCTTGAAAAAATTGAAGGAAAGACTAATAAAGGGACTTTAGTTATTGATGCGGCTTCAGGGAAGTTAGAATCGGCAGTTTTAGTTAAAGGATTCCATTTTGAAAAAGCCTTGATGGAAGAGCATTTTAACGAAAACTATATGGAGTCAGGCAAGTTTCCAAAAGCGGTTTTTGCGGGTTCTATTGCCAATTTCAATACGGTCAATTTAAAAAAAGATGGCAACTATCCTGTAACCGTAACAGGAAATTTAACCATGCACGGCCTAACAAAACCCGTTGAAGCAAAAGGTAATTTGACCGTTAAAGGCGGAGTAATCACAAATGCAAAAGCAGCTTTCAAGGTTTCAATGTCTGATTTTAACATCTCCATACCATCAGCTGTTCGTGATAAAATTGCAAAAGAAGCAAAAATTGACATCAATTGCGCTTTGCAATCCTTAAATAAATAGTTGATTATCAATACTTTAATTAATAAAAACTTGCGCCGAGTTTAAAACTTGGCGCAAGTTTTATCATTTAAAAATTAAATAATTTTAATTCATAAATCAAACGCACGAATGAAAATTAGACTTCTACAATTAGTCCTCCCCCTCAGTATTTTTGTTCAAATCGGCTTCGCTCAAAGCAGTTTGCTCGACGAACTCGGTAGTGACGAAAAGACAACCGAATACGCCAAATACAGCTTCAAGACCAATCGCATCATCAATATGCACTCTCTTGAAAACACAGCAGAAGGTGTTTTGGATATGAAAATTTCTCATCGCTTTGGCGTCATTGATGAGGGTATTTACGACCTTTTTGGGATGGATCAATCCACACAACGCATTGGTTTTGACTACGGCATAACGAATGATTTAACTGTCGGATTCAATCGCAACAGCGTTAAAAAGGCTTTAGATGGTTTCTTCAAATACCGTCTGCTGAGGCAAAGTAAGGGCAAGATCAATATGCCGATTACTCTTTCCCTCATAACAAGTATGGCTGTTGAAACGCAAAAATGGGCTGATCAAACCCGTGATAATAAGTCTTCATCGCGGCTTTTTTATACCAATCAGATACTTATTGGTCGAAAATTCAACGATATTTTCACTTTAGAACTTGCACCAACAGTCGTTCATCGCAATTTGGTATTGACAAAAGCGGAAAAAAATACCGTCTTAGCAATGGGTATAGGTGGCAGAATACGCCTCAATCGTCGAACGACTTTCAATGCCGAATATATCTATGTGTTGCCCAATCAATTAGGCGATGCTTATAAAAATTCTCTATCTATTGGCGTTGATATCGAAACAGGTGGGCACGTGTTCCAACTGCATTTTACAAATTCTACATCAATGTCTGAGTACAGCTACATTACGCAAACAGAAAAGAATTGGGGTAAAAATGCGGTTCGTTTCGGTTTCAATGTATCACGTGTGTTTACGATGTATGAAACAGCAACCAATAAGAAAAAGTAAATTGTTAGATAACTGTATGATTGAATTGATTAAACAATTCAATCATACAGTTTTTTAACCATATAACTCAATGAAACGACGATAAATTTCAGACCCCCTCAGTATTTCCTTGTTACCAATGACCACCAAATGCTTTCTTGCACGTGTCAACGCCACATTCAATTTCCTGTCCACACCTTCCTCTGAAAGCGAAACGAGGGATGCCAATTGAGACACTTGATTGGTGCAAAGCGAAATCAATATCACCTCGCGCGCGCCACCTTGATATCGTTCAACGGTATCAATCGTAATCTTGTCGGTATCAAAGTCTAAATCTCTAAGCGTCGCCTGTATTTGAGCTATTTGCGCCCGATACGGCGTAATCACGCCTATACAACTGGGATTTAAAGCTTGATTTTTTGAATGATATATTTTTTCAAAAACCTTAACCAACTGACCAATCATTTGCGCTTCATGCACATTGGTTTTGTTAAAACTATTGGACAAATCGGCTTCAGTATTGATAAACAAAACACGCCGTTCAGCAATCAATTTTTCAAAATGAGTTTCAAAATTATCTGATTGAAAATCAATACTTTGCAACTGAAAACCATTCATACCATCGGGCAAAACTTTCAATTTTTGTTCATAAAAATGCTGGCTCGGAAACTGCATAATGTCCGTGTGCATGCGCCCTTGATGACTCAACACATCGTAAGCCCAAGACCACCCCTCAGTAATTGCCCGCTTGTAAAGTCGTTCAAAAAACGAATGACGCAGGTTTTTCAAACCCACCGAATGTAAAACAGGACTATCCATTGCTGACTCATCTTCAGGTTGTTGCACAACGGCAGGCAACTGTTTATGGTCGCCAATTAGTGTAAAATGATTGAATAAAGTCAGCAATCCAACAAGTTGTGGTTCTAAAATCTGTGACGCTTCATCAATGATAACTCGTTGAAAATCAGTAAGTTTCATCAATTCTAACTTACCCGTCATAGAAGCCACCGTTGCAACAAAAATGCGGTGTTTCTTGATGACGGCAATGAGTTCTTTACGAGTTGTTACAGTATCTATTTTTTTATCTAATAATTGGTTCTGATAATGTGGCGAAGTTCCATAACGCGAACCGATGCGCACATAGTCGTCTTTGACCCAATCGCCAAGACTCTCGATGGCTTCACAAATTTCGTCCACTGCCCTATTCGTATAAGCCAAGAGCAAAATATTTTCTGATGTATTTTTCAGTAAATGACCAACCAAATGCTTCAACATCACACTCGTTTTGCCCGTTCCGGGCGGTCCCCAAAGCAAAAAATAGTCTTGTGAAGCGAGTATTTTTTGCAAAATATGGTTCTGTTCATCTGTCATTTCGGGAACGTGAGCCACATTTTGGGGCTTAGGTTGGGCAGGTGGTTGAACAGTCAACAACAAATCCCGTTTTCGCTGCGGCGACTTTGCAAACTCAAACAAGCCGCGAAACATCCCATTGTAGCTGCTGTCCAACAAATCATGTTCAACATTCCACAAATCGTATTTTTGAAAAATATATTGATTGAGTTGTCGAGAACGCAGCCGCAAAGTCACCGTCTCTTTTGTCATAGCCACCAACGAACATTTGAAAATTTGGTTTGACAAAATCGGTGCCTTTCTTAATGAATCTGTATTTCCTTCCTCTACAGAATTTGGATATAAAACAACAATATCACCAATTCTAAAATTAGCTAAAGCATTGGTTTCCAATGTTTTTTGAAAAACGATTAAAGGATTATCGTCAAGGCTGTGGTTTTCAATAATTTTTAAATGACTAAAAATAGAGAAATTTTGTTCCTTATCATCTTCCTTATCGAGCCATAAAGAGGCGACACCATTTGACGTTTCGATATTGTCCTGCCCTATTTTTGAAATTTGATGTTCCCTTGCAATGAAACTGCTGAACGCTGTGAAATATTTTTTTTCTAAATCCGATAAACCATTATATGTCTTTGAAAACAACTCTACATCTCGTTTTTCAAAACCGGCAGCCGTTTGCAACAACTTGCTGATGATGCGTTTGAAAAAATCATCTTCGCCTCCATTTTTCTTATTCTTATTCAAATTTATCAACGCCTGTTCGAGCGACAAAATCTGATTGCGGATATTCAAAGCCTCAAATTGTTGCGAACTTAAATTGGGGGCATATTTCAAATTATCTAATTCCAAAACCGAATACAAAATATAGCAAACAGGCTTTATTTTATCGCCAAAAGCAGCATCAACAAGCAAATCGTAGAGCAAAGTTTGAGTAAAATGATTGTTTGAAATGCCGTAAATATTCGGCTGATAAGGCTTACCGCTTTTCAACTCAACAATAGCCGATTTATTGGTTTCTGGATTTTGATAAAACAAATCGAGACGACCCTGTAAACCGTATTTTGGCGCATAAAAAGACGGTTCGAGGTAGCAATTTTCTCGGTTGATAGCGACTTTATCGAACCCCTCAGTAACTATCCGTTTGAGATGTATAAAATGCCCTTTACAGTCTTCAAAAATTTGTCGCACTTCTCTTTCATCAAAAGTACAGAAAGCTATAGGATTAATTTTGAAGGTTTTACGAAACGTTTCTGTAAAACCAACCTCAGGATTGGCAATCAATTCATCGAGGAAAAAATTGGCAATATTGCCCTTCATAATACTTGCCGACGCTTGATAAGGCAGAAATTTTGTCAACATATAGACCAAGGGTTCGGCACTGTGATGTCTAAAAGATTCTGCAACAGCCGTCACGTCCACCAAATAATCAGGCTCAATAACAAAGGCACGTGGTCGCAAAATTCCTTCTTTATTGACCTCCACATTGAGCAAATGTAGTGTTGTTGGATAGCCAAAAATATGTCTGATCACCGCCACACTTTTTCTAAAATTCTCATTGCGTTCTGCTATATAATATTGAATCCGTACCTCTTGATTCGTTTCTTCGTCAATGCCAACGAACTGTTCCAGTGCCGCATCATCACGCAAAACAACGACACGCATTTGTGATTTTTTAGAAAAAACTTCAGTAGGCGAAAAGGTAAAACTTTCCTTCGGAGGTAAAATATTGAGCACATTTACTGAGGGGTCCTCCCCATAAAAAATTTTTATTGCATCAGCGCATGCACGTAATCCCAACGAATAAACCTTGAACGTATCCCCTTGAAAATCAATTTTTTGCAATGCCTTCCTAAAATGATGTATCGTCATTTGACGGCGAATGGGCACTTCAAATTTTTGAAAAGAATAAGCCATTCGCGCAAAAAACGTATTGAAAGGAACACGTTCTGCCATCGTTACATTAAAAAAAATGGTGTGCAAAAGCTGCTGCAAAGCCTGTATTTTGGGCTTGTTATCAAGGGCTTCTGACTGATGGATTTTCAGAATTTCGTTATAAAAAAGGCGAGATAGTTCAATATTTTTCATATCTGATTTTCAAAATTATTGTGTCAAGTGTAACAGCAAAAGTAAAACATTTAGTCACTTTTAAATAAAAAATCAGTTTCAAACTATAAACAATTGTAAAAAAGTAGATGTTTTACTACTTTCACCAACGTTTTTACATTCATTGATTTTAATTTATGATTACAATTATATCCGGAACAGATAGAAAGGATGGTTTGACCCATGTTTTAGCCAAACATTATTGCCGTATGATACAGTCAAAAACATCTGAAAAAGTGCTGTTATACTCTCTTGAAGACTTACCATCCGATGTGTTTGGCTCAACGATGTATCAAAAAGACACTTTAGCACCTTCTTTTAAAGATGTGGAAGACACTTACTTGATTCCCGCCGATAAATTGGTTTTTGTTATTCCTGAATACAACGGTTCTTTTCCAGGCATTCTGAAATTATTCGTTGATGCCTGTTCGATACGCTCCAAAATGACTGTTTTTAGTAATAAGAAAGCGGCATTAGTCGGTGTTGCCACAGGTCGGGCGGGTAATATTCGAGGTTTGGAGCATTTTACGAGTGTCATGATGTTTATGAATGTAACAGTTTTACCCAATCTACTCCCCATTTCTGCTTTTAATAAAATGGTTGACGATGAGAATAATATCGCCGATGAAGCGACTTTGAAAAACATTGACAAACAAATTGATGAGTTTTTACAGTTTTGATTGGTATTTCGTAATTCGAGAAAAAAAAGTGTGAATGGTTAACAAACCATTCACACTTTTCATTTTTGTACCACTCCGTATTTTAAGCAAAAAATAAAAAAATAAAAAAATTTGTACAGATGGAAAGTACCTTTCTTTTGCATATAAAATAAAAATTATACTTTAAATTAAATGTAAAAACATGTTAGTTAAGTCTTTATAAATATTCTATATTTAAATATCAATAAAACAATACAATCTCCACTGTAACTTCCCATTTCCAAAAAAATAATATCAAAAATATAAAAAATGGCGTGAACTAATTTGGCAGTTAATTTGTATAAATAGAGAAGGTTGCATTTAAATCTTTTTTATTAGAATGTCAATAGTTTTAACATTTTCATGCAACTATTTTTACTAATAATCGTCTAAAAATGAATCTTTCAATCACATCCAAAGCTTTTAAAACGTTTCAAAACCATGCGTCAGTTAAAAATTACTAACAAAATTACAAGTCGAGAAAGCCTTGCGCTCGACAAATACTTGAACGACATCGGCAAAATCACGATGGTTTCAGGTGAAGAAGAAGCTGAGTTGGCTCGCCGCATCCGTGCTGGCGATGAAAAAGCCCTTGAGCGTCTCACAGAAGCCAATCTGCGATTCGTTGTTTCTGTCTCCAAACAGTATCAAAATCAAGGATTAACATTGAGCGACCTTATCAACGAAGGTAATGTCGGCTTGATGAAAGCTGCTCGTCGTTTTGACGAAACCAAAGGTTTTAAATTCATTTCTTATGCAGTTTGGTGGATTCGTCAATCTATCCTTCAAGCCATTGTCGAACACAGCCGTATCGTTCGCTTGCCGTTGAACAAAGTTGGGTCTTACAATCGTGTAAATGAAGCATATATTTCTTTTGTTCAAGAGTTCGAACGCGAACCAAGCAATGAAGAATTGGGTGAGGTTTTGGAAATGACACCAAAAGAAGTTGCTAATATGTTGCGTTCAAATACGCGCCATATTTCTATGGACTCGCCTTTGGGTGGTGAAGACAGCGATGCGACCATGCTAGACGTATTTGTGACAAATGACGAGCGTATGCCTGATACGTCATTGCTCGATGAATCGCTTCGCGAAGAGGTACAACAAGGTTTAGCTATTCTTTCTGAACGTGAAAAAGAGGTGATTTCTGCCTATTATGGCTTAAATGAGTTTAAAGCTTTGACACTTGAAGAAATCGGCGAAGCATTTGGTTTGACTCGTGAACGGGTTCGTCAAATTAAAGAGCGGGCGATTCGTCGCCTCCGCAAATCTTATAATTCACAAGAAATGCGTTCTTATTTGTAAAAAATTTTACACCATATAAAAGAAGCTGAATGTTGCAAGACATTCGGCTTTCTTTTTGTCCCTACTTTTTGATAACTTTAAGCAACTGCTGTTTAGAACCACCTTGAATTTGCAAAAAATAAATGCCATTCGGTAAGTCCGACAAATCAGCTTGATACTGAGGGGTCGTAAAATTAGCTGTTTTGACACACTGACCTATCGAATTGAAAAGGTGAATTTGTTTGGTACCATTTATCCAATCCTCCTGGCATTGAATCGTGAATTGACCAGAGGTTGGGTTTGGAAAAACAGTTGCAAATGATTGACTATCAATATCTTGAGTAGGCGTTGTGCCATCAACATTATACGACATTTGATAGGCTGTTAGTCCTCCACGTTGATTGCCAATAAAGAGTTCTAATTTATTGTCATTTGTCGCCACATTGCCGATGGCTAAAGTCAATGTGCCACCGTCTTTTAACAATCCATAGTCGCTGTTGATGAGCCTAAAAGTATCATTTAAGCGACCGTCAATGTTGTCATAGATCTTGATTTTTCCTGATTCAGTACCACAAAACAAAACATATTTGTTGCCCAAATTCACGAAAATGGGTGCGGCAAAACCTGTTGGAAAACCAAATTGTGCCGCATCAACAAAACCTAATTTTGTCTTAGTCGGTGTTACAGAAAAGTTGGGTGTTGAAGTTGTTCCAATATTCTTAAAAAAACGAATAAAACCATTGCGGTTGCCTGCTACAATATCTGGTAAACCATCTCTGTCAAGGTCAATAATTTGAGGTTTAGGAGAACCGCCGCCATCTAAATTTTTCCAAACAGGAACAGGTGTTGCCATACTGAGGGGTTGGTTTGCACCCGCTTTGTTTTCAACAAAAAAGAGTGTACCGCTTTCTTCACCCACCAGTAAATCCATATCACCATCGCCGTCTAAGTCGCCAAAGGCAGGGCTAAAATTATAGTTATCAATACTGGATAAAATCTTAAAATTCAACCAATTATCATTGACTAATCTAAAAATGGGTGCTGAAGCCGTTCCTACATTTTGGAATAAAAACAAACGGGCATCACGCCCACTTTGAGGCACGTACAATGAACCATTGCCTACCACCAAGTCCAATAAACCATCGGCATTGACATCAACGAGTGCAGGGTTTGCGCCTGTACCAAAGTCTATCATATCTCGAACGAGGAAGTCTTTTTGTTGAATCTGAAAGGTCGGCACAGCATTCGTTCCTGTGTTTTTATAGAACCAATTGACGGCATAATTCTCAATATAATTCGTAGAAGCAGGTGAAACAATGAGGTCTTTTTTACCATCAAAATCTAAATCCAACAAATAAGAAGCAGGAAAAACGGGCAAATTGACCCCCTCAGTATTTGGCGGATAATTATTGTTTTGGGATGTCATTAAAGCCGAAGTCCGTGTGCCGCTATTTGTCAAAAAGTTTAAATTTTCAAACGAAATACTGCCCAATAAGGCTTCTTTGTCACCATCATCGTCCGCATCGAATGTCGTGATAGATGCGCCAGGGTGTCTCTGCACAATACTCATCGCACAAGTTGACGCATTGCCCAAACCGATTGTTCTAGAAAAGCCATTGTCTAAAAACTTACCCCAACAATCGTCATAAAGGTCAAAAACAAGACTATCACGCCTAAAATTGCGCTCAACACTGAAGTTTTTATACATATAAACATGACCACCTCCGACTTCAAAACTCAAAATATCGAGGTCTCCATCGCCATCTATATCATCAAAATTGGGAATATCAACGGTATTGACATATATATTCGTAGGTGTACCATTTGAAGGATAGCTGATGATATTGCCCGGGAAAGCAAAATTCATTCTATCAAAAGCGATTTTATTATTCACCATTTTGCCTTTGAAAACCCGAATGCCGCCTATTGCCCCATCGTTGTAGGTAAAAATGTCAGCTATGCCATCTCCATTAAAGTCTCTCAACAATGCCCAGTCGTTGAGTTTTGGAAAATTTTCTAAATATTCAGGACTAAAAACATATTTATTGTTCACATTCAAATAAGTGACACAAGCGTACCCAATTCGGTCAAAAACAAAAAGGTCGAGTTTACCATCATTGTTCAAGTCCACTTCACTAAATTCTGGGCAATTGAAACCACCTACTAATGGGTTTTCATAAGCTGGGTTACCAGTGGTATTTTTTTGAAAAGTATAAAACGCACGACGAACATCTTTGGCATTTTGCCCCCTCAGTAAAAAGGGCAAAAGGCAAAGGACAAGGGACAAAAGGCAAGTAGAAAGAAGAGAAGAAGTGTGTTTTTTTAGCATTGTCGGTGATTTACTTTTGCGAAGGAACGCTAAACATACCTTTTGTCATTCTGAGGAAAACCAACACCTAAACGGTGTCGTCTAAAACGGAATGACATACAGTGTCGAGCAAAATAATATTTTAAAAATTTCAAAATTTCAAAAAATTATTTTGCTCGACCCTGCGTGTCATTAGTAACGAAGTGAAAGAACCTAACTAAATTATTCATTTTCAATGATTTAAATAGATTCTTTCACTTCGTTACTAATGACGCGCTTCGTTTGTAGGAGAGGAACTTTATGTTCGGGGAACTTTTAAAGTTCCCCGAACATGGTACTCG
>JAYTMI010000064.1:0-3862 GCA_043728625.1 Saprospiraceae bacterium
GCTTTTGGCACATGCCATAGCCGCACAAACCCACCGCGACTCCAAAGCTATAGCAAGAGCCAAATCCCCTGGCTCATTTTCGCAAAGAAAACTCTAAAATTTGCCCAAAAAGCAAGTTTTTTCCAACATAATATGACAGAATCAAACGAATGATGTATATTTTGCGTTTCAAAAGGGCATCTATTTACGTTTAATGAAAATTCCGAGAAAAATCACTCCCGATAATATCAAGGATAGTGTTGTTCAAATTGTTTTTAATCCAGCCTGCCCACCAGAACTTGTAATAGGACGTTTTGAGAATCATCTTCAAAATCTTCTTGAATTTAAAGGCGGAACTCCTCCAGCAAAACAAGTTTTCAGATTGCCAGATGGAAATGAACTCAATTTTGGTCAATTCCAAGCTGGTGTTTTTCAAGGTGGTTTCTTCCTTGATAAAAAAGAGTCTGTCAAGGTTACTGTCAGTGCCAATACCTTAGTGTTTAACACCTTTAAAAGCTATCCCGGTTGGGAGGTAATTCTTTCTGTTATTAAGGAAACGGTTCGGACGATGTTTGAAAAAGGTATTACAGAAAGTATTCAAAGAATTGGTGTTCGTTATATTAGTCAGTTTGATGACGTAGCAATTTTTGAAAAGCTAAAAATGTCTTTTGGTTTAAATATCTCAAACAAGAGTTTTTCAACAACTCAAATTAGGTCGGAGTTTGACGAGGAAGGGTTCAAAATAATTCTTAACTTATTGAATAATTTTGAACGTGTTGAGAACGATACTCAGCGAAAATTTTCAACAATTGATATAGATGTAATAAAATTTTATGAGTCTCTATCCAATGTTGATGAAGTTATTGACAGTGTTGATAAGGCACACTTTAAACAAAAATCAACATTCTTTTCACTACTAAGTGACGAGTTTTTAAAAACATTAAATCCGGAATACTAATGGAAGCAGTTGAATGTCCAGAAATCAAATTGAATACACCATTGAATAACGTGGGTATACATTCTTCTATGCCTCGCTGGACAATGAAGACTGGCACTGCAGGAGAAATTGCTTCAGTTGTTATACTTGGAACACCCGAGCAATATCATTCTACAATAATTATTGGTAATACCTATCCTTTACAGGACAATGCGATAAAGGACTACTTTGCTACCTTATCACTGTCTTCAATAAAAGCTTCTGCACAAGAAAGAAAGAGCAGAAAGTACGTTGAGTATATTTCAGAATTCTCTAAAAATTGGAATTCAAAAAAAAGCCACTTTAATTCCTTTGCGAAAGATTTTGTTTGGGATAAGTTTAAAACAACCGTTGACCAGCTCCTGCAACTTAGGCCCGACTACATATCATTTAATTTGACAAATGATTGTAGTATCTTCTTCAAAGCAATGGTGAAAGGAAAAAATATATACCTTGAACTGTTTTTTGATGAAGAGGTTGAGGATAATGTTGAGGCTATTGTAAATATTTACAAAGACGGAAAAGTAGTTATCGCCTATGGTGGAAGCATCGAAGAAACTTTTCAAAAAGTTCAAAAATTACTCAGTTCAAAAGATAAAATCACTGTGTCAACTAGTATTCCCTATGCAATATCCGGTGCATATTTTGCCACAGCCGAATTTTAGGAGAATTACTAACATTCAACAGCTCCATAATCACCACCTGATTCATTTCACTGAAACAAAGGATATCAAGGATGTTGATAATAAAGTACGAGAAGACTCTATTGTTCGCCATACTGACCATCTAAGAGATTTTTCAAATTGCTTACTTGGTACGTTTGAAGTTGAAGATGTCTATATAGAGTTGACTAAAGGAGAATTTAAAAATTACTTTAATGCAGATTGGGTTCAAGGAAGTAGTCTGGAACGAACCCCTCAATATAATAAGGATTTTGTTGTCAATAAGGAAAGAGGTTTCTTCTTCCTTTCAATAAGTGAGTGCAATGACTATGAAGTAAACTACACCGATGGGTCAAATGTTAAACCAATTTGTAAAGTGTTACACACTCCCACCAATTCAAATTTTTGGCATCTTTCCTTGAGATGGTTTCATAATGGCCAAGATATATCTGAATTGGAAGAGAGGCAAAGACGCAAACCTGAAATTAAACGAATACTTACGGCTGCTAAGGCGTTCATTCAAGAAAAGGGAACATTTGATGTGCCATCTTATCAATCCGTTGACGTTTCGATTTACACATAACGCACACACTTTGGCAGGCCACACGACCGCCCCGCATCCAAAGCCCGCCAAAGAGTGTGCTCAGTGTAGTGTAAGTGGAGAAAGTTGTCAATGAAAAATGCCCCACCGCACGACTGACTAATGAAGAGTTGTGTAAATTAACAGGGGACGAAAGACACGGCTTCGAATGAAATGAGGGGAAGGCCCTACTACTGCCAACAAAATGTTTGCGCAATGGTGGGGTGACGTGTAAGCTATAAGTTTATATCTTCGTTCAACGTTTGGTCACGTGGGACAAATACGTTTTCAAAAGCCCACCACTGCGCAAACACCAACGTTGTGGCTCATTTTTTAAATAAAGATTTGACCTATGTATGAATTCGGACAGATTAAAAAGGTTGACATAAAATCAATCTGGAAAAATGAAGCCTTAAATTTTACACCGTGGCTCGCGGACAATTTAGACAAACTAAGCGACTTGATTGGTTTAGACCTTGAACTGACAAGTAGAGAAGCAGAAGTCGGTGACTTTTCTTTAGACCTATTAGCAAAGGACTTATCGACAAACAGGAATGTAGTAATTGAGAATCAGTTTAACCCAACTGACCATAAACACCTAGGACAGTTGATTACTTACGCTTCATATTACAAAGCAAACGTAGTGATTTGGATTTCAGAGGAAGTTAGAGAAGAACACAGATCTGCGATTGACTGGTTAAACCTTAACACCAATGACGACATTGAATTTTTTGCAGTTGAAATTGAGGTAATCCAAATTGACAATTCAAAACCTGCATTGAATTTTAAATTAAAAGCCAATCCAAACGAGTGGCAAAAATCAAATAAGAAATCTGAACAGACAGAGAATTCACCGACACAGAATTCATATGTGGCTTACTTCCAAAACCTCATTGACGAGTTAAGAGTAAAACATAAATTCACAAACGCAAGAGCAGGACAACCTCAAAGTTGGTATTCGTTTTCAGCTGGAGTAAGGGGATTTGTTTATAGCACTTCCTTCGCGAGAGGAGAACGTGTGAGAGCAGAAATCTATATTGACACGGGGAAAGGAGAAAGAAATAAAGAAATATTCAGACTTCTAAAGAAAGACGAAGAACAGATTCAAAAAGAATTTGGGGAGAAATTGGAATGGGAAGAACTACCGGACAAGAGAGCTGTTAGAATTGCTATTTACCGACAAGGTAGCATTGACGAGGACTCAAAAACACTGACGGAGATAAAAGATTGGGCAATTGAGAAGTTGTTAAAATTCAAGACCGTTTTTGAAGGACGTATTAAAACATTTAAGGAATAAAAAACGAGCCACAATAAAGTGTATAAAACATGGCTGGGGCGCAGTGTAAATTTGTAGTTTTGTTTTCATAATTTCCTTCGGCAACGTAGGACAGTGGCACGCTTCTAAAACCCAAGCCGTCATAAACATAAACGTTGCCGCCAATACCGTGACAGCTTTAAAGACTGACCACAGAGACTAAATTAAAGTAATTTCTAAAACATTTTTAAAACTCGATTATATGCGCTTACTATTAATTTTTGTTCTTGTTTTGATCACTCACTTTCATGTTTGTTCACAGGTATTAATTACTAACACCACCTTATTGGATGTGGTGAACAAGAAGGTGATACACTCACAAAATGTCTTAGTGCAGAATGGCATAATTA
>JAYTMI010000065.1:0-4539 GCA_043728625.1 Saprospiraceae bacterium
GTCACTTATGACAGCTTTGAATCAATTGCATTTTAGTCCTCAAAATATGGACGATGAGTTTTCAAAAAAAGTATATACGCTTTATTTGAATCGTATTGACGCGGGTCGTCGTTTTTACACACAAGCTGATATTGAGCAATTAAAGCCTTTTGAAACACAAATAGACGACCAAACGAAGGCTTATGAATATACGTTTTTCAACAAATCTGTTGAATTGTTGGATGCGCACATGGCAAAAGTGGAGGGTTTTTACAATGAAGTCATTCAAATGCCGATTGACTTTTCAGTCAATGAAAAAATCGAGATGGATGGCGACAAAAAGCCTTATGCCAAAAACGAGGCAGAGTTGAAAGACCTTTGGCGCAAAATGATTAAATATGAAGTCATGACGCGTTTGACCAATAAACTCGAAGAAAAAGAGAAAGGCAAGGCGGATTATAAAGATAAATCGGACGACGAGTTGAAAAAAGCAGCTTTGACTGAGACGACAAAGCAGTATAATGACTATTTCAAACGCTTGAAAAAATTGAAGCGTATGGAGAGGATTTCGGTTTATCTCAACTCTATTGCCAATGTCTTTGACCCACATACGGAGTATTTTGAGCCGATTGAAAAACAAAACTTTGATATCCGTATGTCAGGTCGTCTCATTGGTATCGGTGCACGTTTGCAAACGGACTCAGAGACGGATTTCACTAAAATTTCAGATGTTATGATAGGCGGTCCAGCTTGGAAACAAGGCGACCTCAAAGACGGTGATATCATTATGAAAGTCGCACAAGGCGACAAAGAACCTGTTGATATCAGCGGTATGGACATCAACGAAGTGGTTTCTATGATTCGAGGTAAAGAAAAAACCGAAGTTCGTTTAACCGTAAAAGCAAAAGCTGATGGTAAAACAAAGGTTATCGCTATCATTCGTGAAGAAGTAATTGTTGACGAAGGCTTCGTCAAATCACTTATTATTCAAGAAGATCAAGAGGCAGACAAAATTGGCTACATAAAATTGCCTACATTTTATGCCGATTTTGAAAACGATAATGGACATCAATCCGCAGAAGATGTAGCGATTGAAGTTGAAAAACTGAAAAAAGCAGGCGTAAAAGGTATTGTTATTGACTTACGCAACAATGGCGGCGGTTCGCTCCGCGATGTTGTCAAAATGTCAGGTTTGTTCGTCGAACAAGGTCCAATTGTTCAAGTCAAAGGACGTTATGACCGCCCCGACGTATTGAGCGATACCGACCCCTCAGTACAATACGCTGGACCACTCGTTATTATGGTCAATGAGTTCTCCGCTTCGGCTTCTGAAATCATGGCGGCTGCTTTGCAAGACTACGGACGGGCGATTATCGTTGGTACACCGACTTATGGTAAAGGCACAGTTCAACGCTTTTTCGACCTTGACCGCGCTTATAAGGGAAGTGGAGGTAGTATTGCTGGCAATGGAAGTGGAATAGGCGGAGGTGAATATGGTCTCGGCAATGTCAAAGTGACAATTCAGAAATTCTTCCGCGTCAATGGTGGTTCAACACAATTAAAAGGTGTCACGCCTGATATTATTTTGCCTGATAACTATATGGAAGTACCTGTGGGCGAAAGAGACAATGAGCACCCAATGCCTTGGACATCTATCAACCCTGTTAAGTACAGCCAAAATGTAGTAGATTTGAAAAAACTACCGATTATCAAGTCTTATAGTGAAAAACGTGTGGCGGCTAATCCAACTTTTGCAGCGGTTTTGAGTAATGCTAAACGGATGAAAACTCAGCGTGAAAACACGGAATATTCTCTTAATTTAGCACAATTCCGTACTTATGAAGCAAAACAGGATGAATTGGTTGATGCGTATAAAAAAGCAATCAAGCCCATTAATGGCTTCATGTCAGATAATATTGCTGAAGATTTAGCGGCTTTGCAAGCGTCAAATGACACTTCGAAAGTTATTAGAAATAATGAGTGGAAAAAAGATGTATTAAAAGATGCACAACTTTATGAAACCTTATTGATAATGCGCGATATGATTCAAAATGCAACTTTTAAAACAGCTGCCATTGACTCTAAAAAAGATTGATTATCAATGATTTAGTATAAAAACAAAAGCCTTTCCAACAACCTATTACGTTGGAAAGGCTTTTCTTTTTTCTAAATCATTCTAAAACCCTTTCAAAATTCCGTTGTTTTACACTCAGATTGGTTTTGAGTAGTGGGTTTTGGGTTTTGAGTGCCTTGCCACTACCCAAAACACAGAACTCAAAACTCAAAACTTTTTATTTATGACTGCTTACATTTTGACCATCGGAGACGAAATACTTATCGGTCAAATTACAGATACCAATGCTGCTTGGATGGCACAACAACTGAACTTGCAAGGCATTCGTATTGTCGGCAAAACATCGGTTGGCGATGTCCACGACGATATTGTTGAATCCGTTCGTTATGCCCTTTCAAAAGCAGACCTCGTTCTGTTGACAGGTGGACTTGGTGCTACAAAAGACGATATTACCAAAAAAGCCTTAGCCGATTACTTCAAAGTCCCAATGGTTTTTCATGACGAAACATTCCAACGAATGACCTATTTTTTCAAAAAAATAAATCGGACTGTTTCTGAAATGAATAAAAATGGATGTTTTATGCCTGAAAATGCCTTGATTTTAAACAATGACAAGGGACTTGCGCCTGCGATGTGGTTTAATACTGAGGGGGGGCAAAGTCCTGATTCTTTCGGGAAAGGGTCTAAAGTTGTAGTTTCTATGCCAGGCGTTCCGTATGAAATGCAACATTTGATGAGTGACCGTGTTTTGCCACGTCTGCGTGCTTCTTTTCCTATGTCTCCTATTGTACATCGTACCCTATTAACAGCAGGTGAAGGTGAGACTTCTTTGGCAGAAAAACTAAGCGATTTTGAAGATGCTTTGCCCGAAAATATCAAATTAGCTTACCTGCCATCGCTTGGAACGGTGCGCTTGCGTTTGACCGCAAGAGGTGATAACGAAGCAGTTTTGAACGAACAATTAGACTTATGGAAAACCAAATTAGAAAAAATCGTAGGCTATGCCGTTGCGGGTTATAATGATGACACCATGCCCGTTGCGATAGGGCGTATGTTGACAAAACAAGGTTTGACATTGGGCATTGCCGAAAGTTGCACTGGCGGTTATCTGTCGCATTTGATGACAACTGTTTCAGGCAGTTCTGCCTATTTTGAAGGCAGTGTCATCGTTTATTCCTACGATTTGAAGGTAAAATTGCTCGATGTCTCAAAATATATGCTCGATACTGAGGGGGCTGTTAGTGAACAATGTGTCAAGGAAATGGTCGCTGGAACACTCGCTGCGCTGAGTGTGGACGTTGCCATTGCCGTTTCAGGAATTGCAGGACCTAACGGCGGTACACCAGAAAAGCCTGTCGGAACAGTTTGGATTGCAGTAGGCAATCGGGATGAAACGATTACTTATAAAATAGGTTTAGATAGAGGACGATTGAAAAATATTGAATATGCTGCCAATACAGCCTTAAACTTGCTGCGAAAATTTTTGCTGCAAAATGTAAAAGCCGTAGAAAAGGCGTAATTTTGCCAAAATTTTGTTTGGATACTGAGGGGGTACTTTTTTTAATCCCGTGATTATCAACCAAATACAAACCATAATTAATTTTTAAAAATTTATTAAAATGGCAAAAGTCGAACTCGTAATGCCCAAATTGGGTGAAAGCATCATGGAAGCAACCATTCTCGGTTGGAAAAAAAATGTCGGAGACCGCGTCGAACAAGACGAAACGATATTGGACATTGCCACCGACAAAGTGGATTCTGAAGTGCCTTCGCCTGTGAGTGGTGTTATTACCGAAATTCTTTTTAAAGAAAACGATGTTGTGCCAATTGGCTCTGTAATCGCATATATTTCTACAGAAGCACAAGCAGAGGTAGAGCCATCGCCAAGCACCCATTTGCCACCCGTTTCCTTATCGAAAGCGGAATCGAATGGTATGCATAAAAAACCTGTTGAAACCTTTGCGGAAGCAATACCCGTATTAGTAGAAAATAAAATATTAACAACGACTCAAACCTATGGCGACCGTTTCTACTCGCCTTTGGTGCGCACAATTGCAAAACAAGAAGGTGTCAGTACTCTTGAATTGGAAACCATTGCTGGCAGTGGCAACGGCGGGCGTGTGACGAAAGCCGATATTTTAGGTTTTGTTGAACATAAAAAAGTAAGTAAGCCTTTATCAAGCCCCGCTCCCAAAGAAGACATCATTTTGCCATTGCCAAAAACAGAAACCGTTGCACCTGCTTATCCTATTTCTGACAACGTTGAAATCATAGAAATGGATAGAATGAGGCGTTTGATTGCTGACCACATGATTATGTCAAAACGCGTCGCGCCACACGTCACCTCTTTCGTCGAAGCCGATGTAACAAATTTGGTCAATTGGAGGAATCGTGTAAAAGGTGAATTTCAAAGCAAATATGGCGAAAACATCACTTTTACACCTGTTTTTATTGAAGCGATATGTTACGCCTTACGTGAATTTCCA